>JAGQHF010000074.1 GCA_020431985.1 Nitrosarchaeum sp.
AGAGATGTGGCCAAGTTTCTCCACCAAGAAAAATTTGATGCAGTTGCAATTGAGGGAGATATGTCTCAGCACAGAAGAGAGCAATCAATGGCAAAATTTAGGAGCGGTAAGGCTCAGATTTTGGTTGCTACAGACGTAGCATCAAGGGGTATTGATGTGCCAAGGGTCGAACTTGTGATTAATTATGATGTTCCAAATCAAGAGATGGCATACTTTCACAGGATTGGCAGGACGGCACGTGCAGGGGCCAAAGGAAGAGCAATTACATTTGTATCATATTCCTCGGTAGGAGATTGGAACGTAATAAAGCGCCAAATCAAAGTCGAGTTAAGAGATTTGAATAAGGAAATGGGAATAGAAGTGTCAATACCCGATCCTCTGAAGAGAGAGATGCCCAGTAGAAGATTCGGCGGACAGTCAAGAGGCAATTATTCTAGAGGGACCAGATATGAAAGGAAAGGCGGTTCATCAGGAGGAGATCCTAGAGACGAAAGGAGAGGAAGAAGAAAATTCGGAGACAATAGCAGAAACCGGTACGGCGGACGCAGTAGATGGTAGTGTAAAACTTAAAGACGAGAAAAATAATAATGTTATAAGATAAAACAATGTACAATGGATTTATTCTACTGAATTGTGACTTGGGAGCCGAAGAGTACATTGTGGAAGAACTAAAACAAATGTCAGAGGTGCAAAATGCTCATCTAACATTTGGTGCATATGATGTCATTGCAGAGATTCAGACACAAGATCAGGATTCATTTGAGAAGGCAGTTGCGGCGATAAGAAAATTGACAAGAGTAGTAAGCACAATGACACTGAACATAATATCCCCCGAATAATTGTTATAGGAGACTAGCGAAGTTCAAGCAGATGGAAAAAATTGATTATGAAGGAGTTGTCTGGGCAATAAATCATAACAATCCAGAACCGCTAGTAAACCATGCAATTCATCAATTGGAGATTCACGGTGTGAAAAAAGAAGACATTGTACTCACAGATGCTCCAGAAAATGTCAAAGTAGGTGCCATAGTTGTAGAAATCTGGCCATATCATCTTGATGTAGCAAGGGTTAGGACAATCAGAAATGAATCCTTTATCAGTGGTACAGTTATGACAATTGAATTAAAATTAGATACAGAAGGAAATTATACAGACTAGTTTTGAAAAAAAATAAAATTACAAATATCATATTGGCATCGATAGCTGCTGTCATTATTGGCTCAATAATCGCATACAATTATTCTTTAGAACAGACAAAACAAAAAGGAACAATATTTGGAAATGAGCTGAAAAACATACAAGAAGAGGTAAAACAGGCCCAAATTGAATTCAACTCAAAAATAACACAGTGGGAAGAAAACGAACTTGACAAGGAGGACTTGCTGGATTTTTCTGAACACCATTTTCAGGCATTGGAAAGAATAATTTCAAGTTATGATAGTTTGAATCCCCCCGAATTATTTGAGGCATCAGTAGAGCTGTTCAAATTGTCCACAAAGACACAGTTGGAAAGCGACAAAGAAATGATAGAATGGATAAAAAACAATCAGAATGCCAACAAGGTAAGATCAGACTCTTTAATTCAAGAAGCATTCGAGTATGAGATGCTGGCATTAGGTGAATTCAATGCTGCTAAAATTGGTATAAAGGATTATGACACACCTGGTAAATTTGAAGCGCCAGACAAAGAGATTACCAAAAAAGTCAATGAAATTTTTGAAAGTAAAATAGAAAACTGCCAGTCGTTATACGATGAAAACAAAGACAATGCGGAGTTAGAAACCTGTTTAGTAGATGCAGATGAATGGAAAGATAGCCATTTGCCTTGAACAAATAATGTGGTTACTGGAACATTCTCACAGATAGTGGTTACACAGATAACTGCGTAAAATATCCTGCCAGTGTCAGACTATAACAGACCTGATTCCTGTAGTGAATTTAATGTGGGGGTAAGAACAAAAAGTAATTTATCGGGTTTTAGTGGAGTTGGTTCTGTAAATTTTATTGGAAAAGTAATTGATAACATATCTTGATCTGTATGAGATACATGTATGGAATGAGATTGATTGTTTGTTTGAGATAGAAAACACCCCCATTTGTCCAAATGAGAATTGATCCGAGTGATTTTATCCTGTACATACTCAAAATTCATACCACCTTCAGTATCAAATAAGCCAAATTTTACAAAAGGCAGAATCAGAAATCCTCCAGATACTTTGTCATGATTTTTGATCATCTGAGTGATTATCTCCTCGATTCTCTCTTCAGGACAGATGTTTCCATAATCAGGATCAAAATACCCTGCGATCAACTTATTGGAGTCGTAAATTCTGTAAAAATCATCATCCAGTTTGAGATTCCACAACAACATATAGAAAACATGAATAAATAAACAGATTACTAAGGAACTGCTGAGATTAATGGCAATATCAAAAGAGAATTTAGATTTCATAGACAGCCTAATTGATTACTACATAAGCGAGGCAGAGTCATACAAACAAATTGCTGAGAATTATGTTCCAGAGATAGAATCAATTGTAGATACAGCGTTTGGGATAATCACAGGCTGTGTTTACTCTAGTTTTTTGCAAGCGTGTCAGAATCAGCAACATGTGCCCAGTCTTGAAGACATAAAAGAATTTAATAGAATTATGAAAAACAGGGCACCTTTGGTAAAAAAAGCCATTTTAGAATCGCCCAAACCAGATGAAAAGGAAACTGAAGTAAATGATAGTTTGCCAGAAACATGAATGATAAACAGTTACCGATTGGCACCAAATAATACAGCAGAGGAATAAATTTTTAACTTTAGAATCCAACATTGTTTTCAAGAAATTCCATGAAAATAGACGGAAGTAAAGTGATATTCGGACTAGGGGTTGCATCTGCTGTTGCTACTGCAATAGTTGCTCTGTTGTTTGCGATACAATAAAGATAAATCCTGCTGAGATGTGATGCAGACATTGTCAGCAACAAATGAATTTAGAGTTACTCAGCTGGTGGACAATGGACAAATGATTCAGCTTACCTTAATTGAAAACGTTTCTACTGAACCAATATCGCAAAAGCAGATGATCATAGAAAATGTTTCAAAAAAATTGGACTCTGAAACGAAAGAGCAGGTGATGCCTCTGCTTGAAGCAATCTTGCAAGCTCAGCCAACGGTCAACATTAAGACATACCAGCAGACACAAATTACCATTGCCATGCCAAGGTCAAGATATGAAAAAATAGGAAGACCTCAAGTAGGAAATGTCATGGAGCTAGATTTAAGAAGAATCTAGATGGGCATCAACTTCAGCAACCGTGTGCAAGGGTAAAGAGCATTTGAAATCACGACACACATACACAGAAGTATTATCCACAAACTTTTTTCCTTGAAAAAATGGAAACTGTTCAAGGTTGTGCAATTGCTCGTTATTCTGAATTGTAACATAGATAGATTCTGGAAGAAATTGTTTTCTTATTGCATCTAGCATGTTAGAATTTTCCTCATTGATCAAAGTAATTTCAATGGGTTTTTGCATATACATGTAGATTGTATTTAGAAGATGGCCAAATCCAAATGGGTTCTCGGCTGCAAGTTGTGCTTGAGATTCCATAATGTTAGTTGAAATTTCAAGGAACTGTTTTTCTTGGGTAAGATGGTAAAGCCGCAAAAGTACCAAAGATGCGACAGAGTTTCCGGAAGGCAGAGACAGATCATAATTATTCTTGGGCCGTACAATAAGAGACTCATGTTCATCAGATGTCATGTAAAAACTGTGGTTATCTGCATCCCAAAAGTGTTTGATCATGTAATGTGCCAGGTTTTTTGCCAATACCAGATAATGTGAGTCAGGCTTAATTTCAAAAATGTCGATTAACGCATTGATAAAATACGAGTAGTCCTCTAGGTAACCGTCAATTTTTGCTATGTTGTTCTTAAAGGTCCGCATCAGCTTGCCATCAGACATCATATTGGTTTGAATAAATAGAGCACATTTAGTGGCTGCATCAATATACCTACTATCACTAGCCACACGGTACCCTCTGGCAAACGCAGATATCATAAGAGAGTTCCAAGAGGTCAGAATTTTATCGTCCAACCCAGGAGCCAGACGTTTGGATCTAGCATCAAGCAGTTTTTGGTCACAGTCATTGAGGATTTGTTTTGTCTTGTCTTCACTGAATCCAAAATTGAATGCAACAGTGGAAAGGTTAATGTTATTGCACAAGATATTGTTGCCTTCCCAATTTCCTCCATCAGTAACATCGTAAAACAGACAAAACACGTCACTATCATTTCCAAGAATTTCCTTGATCTCACTTTTTTTCCATACATAGAACTTTCCCTCTATACCTTCAGAATCAGCATCATATGCAGAATAGAATCCACCGTCTTTTGCAGTCATATCACGTAGGACAAAATCCAATGTTTTCTTCATCACATCTAGATAAAACGGGTCTTTTGTAATTTGAAATGCTTCAGCATAGTTTACAGGAATTAGGGCATTGTCATATAGCATCTTTTCAAAATGTGGTACAAGCCATTTTGCATCTGTAGAATATCTATGAAAACCACCGCCAATTTGATCAAATATGCCACCCTTGGCCATTTTATCCAAAGTTTTGATGGCAAATTCTTGGAATTTGAAAATTCCGGACAGTTTTGCATATCTAAATAGAAATGAAACGTTTGCAGCATTTGGAAATTTTGGAGCTGTGCCAAATCCACCATATGCATAGTCCCCCATTTGGAATAGATTAATTGCGGCTTCATCCAGTAGAGACCTCTCAAGTTTGGATGAAGTTCTTATTGTTTCTGTCTTCTGTAGCGTAGTCAAAAAATTTTCTGCGGTTTTTTCAATATCATGTGGTTTTTCTTTCCAAGCTTGTGCAAGCTGTCTAATTATGCTTCCAAACCCAGGACGTCCATAAGAGTCAAAAATCGGGAAGTATGTGCCCACATAGAATGGTTTTTGGTCAGGAGTCAGGAAAATACTTAGAGGCCAGCCACCTTGCCCAGTTGCAAGTTGACATACTTTTTGATAAATGTCATCAATGTCAGGACGCTCTTCCCTGTCCACCTTGATATTAACAAAATTTTCATTTAGAAATTTTGCAATCTCCTCATTTTCAAATGATTCATGGGCCATCACATGACACCAATGACACGAACTATAACCAACACTTAGGAAAATGGGCTTATTTTCAGATTTTGCCGTATTTAAAGCAGTTTGATTCCATGCATACCATTTGACAGGATTATGAGCATGTTGGAGTAAATATGGACTGGTTTCATGAATCAGACTGTTTTCTGCCACATCAGTTATCATTTACATTACTATTTGTATTTAATCAGAAAAACTAGAAAATGCCCTTGCCTTCCTCTAGCTCATAAATACGGACGTTAATCTTTGCAAGTAATTTTACTTTAGACTTGTGAGCCTTTTTGTCATGGCTGTAATCTTTCTTTTCAACTAATTCTTGTAGTCGTTTTAACTGCATTATGGACATTTTTTTAAATTCATGTTTTGAGCTGGAGACTAATTGTAAGAGATTTACGCGCTCGATGTCTTCCTTGGTGATATCAGCCACAATCAAGATATACAAAATCCACCTTTATTTTTCTAATGGATTTAATAAAAAAGAAAATTATGCACTAATGCATATCAACTCATTTGCTTTGCTCTTTTGAGTGCCTTTGTATAGACGGCCTTCTTCTTGCGAGCAGATTTTTCAGCCTGTTTTAGTAGTTTTTTCACAGATTTGATCTTGTTAGTTGCTTTTTGATAGTCATTTTTTCTCTTTGTTGCGACTGTTTGTGCTTTTTTTGCAGCTTTACTTACAACTTTAGTAGCTCTTTTTGTTGCTTTTCTTGCTTTCTTTGCAGTTTTTGTTACAGATTTCTTTGCTGCTCGTGCTGCTTTTTTGACTGGTTTAGCTCTTCGTGTGTTTTTTCTCGAAGATCTTTTTGTTGCCATAGTTACCTCAAATTTTCATATGTTAAAAGTGCTAGACATGCAGAAAATTTTATGATTAATCAAAAATTATTGTTTAATTTTAAAAATTGTGGAAGGCCATGTAATCATCGATGTGTTTCATAGATTCCTGACAAAAGTATTTTCTTCAAAAAATAAATTGAAAAAAAGACGAGGAAATTCCAAATCTTAAAATTTTATAAGATTAACAAGCATGCATGGAAAAAATGAGAGCAATGGTACTTTCTAAGTGTGCACCGATTGAGACAAACCCATTAACACTATCAAAAATAGACATGCAGTATGTTGAAAGAGGAAATGAAATTCTGATTAAGATTGAAGCGTGTGGTGTATGTCATTCGCAACTCCACAGTATTGAAGGAGACTGGCAAGACTTGGGAATACCCCCAGTTTTACCTACAGTTCCAGGACATGAGGTAGTGGGAGAAGTGGTTGAAATTGGAGACAAGGTGACTAAATTCAAAATAGGCGACAGAGCTGGCATCACCCCATTATTGGAATCTTGTATGAAATGTCAGTATTGTAAAGAGGGAAAAGAGTATCTCTGTGAATCAGCAGTGATTACAGGCGAATCGCTAAAGGGAGGTTATACAGAATACATTACAGTTACAGAAGATTTTGCCACAAAAGTTCCAAAAGAGATGAAGCCAGATTATGCAGCACCTCTTTTCTGCGCAGGGATAACTGCCTATAAAGCAATCAAAGCGTCTGAACCACAAAAAAATAAAAAAATAGGAGTTTTCGGCATCGGCGGAGTTGGGCATATGGCGGTGCAATTTGCAAGAATAGCAGGTGCTTCGGTGATAGCATTTTCTCGTTCACATAAGCACCTAGAGGTGGCAAAGAGATTAGGAGCAAGTGATACAATGGTTTTCTCAGATGATCAAGAAGAATTTCTAAGAGAAATTAAAGAAAAACACGGATTGTTAGATGCAGCTGTTGTATTTGCACCAGCAGACATAGTTACAGACACAGCAATTAAAGCAATAAAGAAAGGAGGGACAGCAGTAATTGCAACAGTGGGCAAGAATCCCTCATTCATGGCATTTGAAGAAAAAACAATTCGAGGCACATTAATTGGTTCAACAAAAGATATGGAACAAGTAATCAAAATAGCTGACGAAAACAAGTTAGAAGTAGTTACAGAGACATTCCCATTAGAAGATGCAAACATGGTATTGACAAAATTAAAAAATTCAGAAATTGAGGCCAGAGCAGTCCTCATCCCATAATTCATTCGCCACAGATGAAATATATGAATTGCAAAAAATGCCATCACGTTGATGAAATCCATTCCAGAGGGGATGATAAAACATTGTTAAAAATTGGTAGATGTTTAATCCCTAACTGCAAATGCAAACAATTTGTAATCCCCATAGATAAAATAGACGAGGAATTAGTTTAACTATAATTCATATATTCAAACACTTTCCACAAAACATGAAAAAACATGCTCCTGCAGATGAGATGCGACAAGAATTAGACAATCTTTTGTCAAGAACAAACGCCTTGGAGATTATTGCATCAAATGAATTTCAGAAAGGAGTGGTCAAAACAATGAGAGTGTTAATAGAGGGCCAGATGCATTCAATAAATGAATTTGAGCATTTAAAAAAAGCAATCGATCTATTGACTCTGCAGTTGTTTGAGGTTCAGAATAAAGTTAAGAATTAAGCCTAGTGTCACTCAATCCGCATTCGGTGCATCTTATCAGAGTGGATCTTTCGAGAACCTTATCCACCTTCATTTCAGAACCACAACAAGGGCAATTGGAAACACCGATGTCAGAGTAAGGTTTTCCAGAGAGTTTCTTTGACTTTATAACATAATCCGGTTTTTTCTCCAGAATCTCTTCAACATTACAAGGTGGGTTGTATTTTGAGATTATTTTGGAGAGGACCTGATTTCGTTGTTCCGAAAGAGATTCAAACATAGGATAAATTGCGAGATAAAGAGATTGTTCGTTGCCAGATTTGTTTATCCAGCATTTAAAGTTAGGATTTTGTGTGAAAAACCCATTCTCGTCAGTCTTTTGGCAATCGCCTACGTAAATAATGTCAAATGCATCTTTTTTTCGGGATAATATGACATAGATAGTTTTTTCCATAGGAGGGCCCCACTCGTCAAGTTTTATCGGGCCTAGAAACTCGTATTGTAATATTTGAATTCCCATAAGAACAGATCGGATTGCTTTCTTTTCTATCTTATTATCATCATGGCATAAGAAGCAAACCTTGAAAAGATTAAATTCGAGAAAAAAATGGTTTGATTAAATGAAAGAACCACACAATTATGCAAAAGTGGGTTATTCAATGATCGTGGTGTCTGCTAGCCTGGCAGCAATAGGATTATTGGCTTTGGCTATAAGTTCAGACGTGTTATTTTCTGACCACATGCAAAGAGAAAGTACAGCTCATTTTAACGAATGCAAAGCAAATGACTTCAAAACAGAAGGATGTGAAAAGTACTGGGACAGGATAAACAACGAGATTTCTGGAATCTATGTGGATTTAGATAATTAAGAACATTAGAAACCGTTCGCAAAATCTTCCATAGTGTTGAGATTTCTGGTCAAGTTATTCATTGCATAGAATGCTCCTCCAACAATTCCGGCCTGGTAGAAAGTGTAAAGGAACACACCAGATGAGGTAGGGTCAGATTTTGTAAAACTCAGTACCAAAAGAGTCACAAAGACAAAAGTTCCTATAAAAGTAACCAAACGATTCAAAAATCCAGTATTCATCCCAACGATTCTTTTGGTGGCAGAAGCCATCAAAGTGATGCTAGTAATAATAAGAAATGTTGCACCGCCATTTGCCGTAATGAATTCATGAGCCCATGGCAATAGTCCATCTTCCAGAATAGACATTTCAGGCATGATACTGCCACCATTAATCGCAAAATTTACGGAACTAAACATCCCTCCAATTACAAAAAAGAACAAGAAAATTTTTACAATTGAACGCTTGATTGGGCTACGAATTTCAGAAGGCCTAACAGCTCGTTCAGTGATTCTAACCCCATAGAGAAATCCCACAGCCAATGCAGGGATAAACATGATATTGATGAGAATAGGAGATTCCTGATTGATTTTGTCGATTTGCGGATGGAACGTCAAAAACAGAATAACTGCCAATGATGCAGATGCCACAAATAGAATCAGATTAAGATATTTGCGTGTACCTGATTCAGACTCACCATATTCCCAGTTGTACATTTTTTAAATTAAAGAGAAAGTGATTAAAGAGCAGGTCAAAAAATCATTTGTTAAATTAGTGTACGTTTTTTACCCTTTTAGGAAGAACGAAAAGATGCAGCTAGGAAAATTAATGATTGTTTTTGGAATGATCATGCTAGCGCTAGGCTTCATTTTTCATTTTCAAGGTCAGTCAAAAATAGGACCAGAATCATCATTTATGTATTCCAATCCAGAATGGGTCGCGTATGGCTGGCAAATTGTATTGTTTGGATTAATAATAATGGGGATAGGAACAGTATTGAGTATAAAATATAGGAATTTTAAATCATAGTGGATCATGCATCAGAAGCATTGGTTAGAATCCTGCTTTGATCGGATTTTCAGGCTTCATTATTTCTCGCAATAGGATTGTTGCAAACGAACCACGAGATAAGGAAAACTCTAACGTGTTATCGTATGAGGAATAGCAGGTACAGTTAAGCGTAGCTTGTCTAAATCCACCTTCATTACTAACCTCCTGCATTTCTTTGATAAAGAAATCCTTGGGAGAGATTTCTTCATTTTGTAAAATTTGAGAGATGTGAAAATCAAATCGTGTTTTTTTGTAATAAGAATAGCCAACAAAAGGAATTGCAAGTGTCTGATCTTTTCCTTGAATGAATTTGCCAAGATTGCCAGTAACGTCGAAACACACATCACCTTCCCGAGGTTCAAACATATTTTCTCCATATGAGAATGCGTCACTCAAGGAACGGTTGAATATATAGGACTGATATGCTTGAATGTAAAACCTACGTAATGAAAGAGGAATTGCACGTATGGCTGTCAGGTCATCATCATGATCAATCATTGCTTTGATTACAATTCTCTCTATGTCCATTTGTACCGGTACAGTATGAAGGTATTTTTCATAATTTGATCTATCTTTGAATTTGGTTCGAATTTCAGTATTTTCTTTAGAATCATAAGGAGATGTGGAAGAAACTAGGAGGTCAACAGCTTTTTTAAATTTTTTTTGCAGAATAGCTTTTCCGATTAAATGAGTAACTGGCCTCTTCGAGCCGAATCTTTGATATCCATAAAAATTGAGAATCCTATTTTGTTCAGAAAAATCAGCTATGCCATCCTTACAGTCATGTATTCTAATTTTAAAGTGATTTGCAATCATGTCTTTTTTTGACAGCGGTTTTTTTACGAACCCTATATGTTCAAGTGAATATCTAGTTGATGAAAAATTAGAAGTGTTATTTCCTTTGTTATTTGAACATACATACTGTTCAGTTATTGCAGATGAATCTTTTAGTCCAAGGGCTTTTAATCTAATTCTCTTTTTTCTGAAAATATCAGCCAAGGCGTGATTTGTATCGATGTTTTGTTTTCTTAACTTGAAAACGGCATATCCGTCTTGTTGTTTTATTGATTTTATTGATTTTTCAGAGAGAATTTCAGACACCTGAAAATCTTCTGGAGAAAGTCGGATTTTCCCCCCCAACCCCTTGAATTTAGTACTGTAAACGTTGATGCCGATTTGGCCGTCAATATTAGGTATCACGGCTCTATTGTAACTGTGACAAACTTACCGATAGAAACATGTTCTGTTTGTGCACCTAACAGAACTTTGTAAACTCCCGGTACCGCATCTTCATCTGCCTGTATTGAAAGGTTGAATTTCTGTGCGGCATCTGGTTTTAGGGTAATGGATTTACTTGTGTCTATATTGAATTTAAGAGATTTATTCGGACTGGAAACTATTGGATAAAATTCAATTGGACCAGAATCACTTAATGGAATAACATCAAAGTCAAGATCTGCCGACGTACCATTACTAGTGGCTATCGTGTTAGACGAGAAATCAATGTCCAGAGGCAGGTTCACTGAAGTATCAATCACACCGATATTATTTTCTACCCACTCGGTAAACCAAATGTTATTTCTATCAACAGTAAAATCAAAAACTTGTGCCAGACCACAATTGACAAGTGCACCACAATCACCCCAGTTCGGATTTTTTGACGGTATTGAATATTCTACAAGTTTTTCAGTTTCTAAATCCATTACAGCAATGGTGTTTGAGGTTTGTTCGTTGAATACTAACCTTCCCGTAGAATCGACATCCACCCAATAAGGCCTAGATATGGGGGATTTTATAACTCCCGTAAGATTTCCATATGTCATCAACTGTGGTGTTGATGTGATATATTGTGTGAATTGTTCGGTATTTGGATCAAAGCTAAAAAAATGCGAGCTCGATGTATCGGCAAGCCACACCATACCATCATCAGAAATAGCAACTCCGTTTGGTGTGAGTATTTCAGGAGGTAATTCAAATATCTCAATGAAATCAAAGAGAGGTAAAGATTCTTCGTCGACCATAGAAACGGATCTTTGAAAACCATCATGATCATATTTCACCAGAATTCCACTTTCTTGAAAAATCCAGTTAGTGTACCAAACCATATTATTCGCATCAATAGCAAATGCTGAAGTGACGGAATTGTCAACTGGAGAGGGCAAACTAAGGTAATTCATTTCATCGCCAGATTGAGTTGGGTCTAGAAAAGTAATTTTGTTCCCAGTAAAATCGTTTACAATAATCTGTGAACCATCAACTTTTAATCTCTGGGGTAGAGAATTTCCTTCTGAAGGATAACCCAGTCGTTGATATTTTTGAGTGTCAGGAGAAAATTTCCATATTGAATCATACGCCTCATCCGTAAACCAAACTGAACCGTCTGGAGAATAGTCAATCCCCCACATCATAGAACGCCCTCCTTTGGGCCATGAGGGGTTATTATATTCAGTAAACTGTTCTGTAACAGGATCAAATTTTGCCAATTTGCCAGTATTAGTCTCTGCAAACCACACATTACCATCAAAGTCAGTTACAACTGCTAATGGATTCGTACATTCAGTTGGAATTGAATATTCTTGAACATAAGGGGTAGATTTTGCATTTCCCGAACCACAAAACTGTGCACGTTGTTCATCAGGAAAATTATCCGCAGGAGTGCCAGTAACGGTATTGCTTTGTTGCTCACTTTCCGGAACTGTATTAGGTAACACAAGGGCAATGGTAGACGTAAGCAAAATAACACCAAAGAAAGCAGATACGATAATTCCTTTTCTCTTCACAATCTAAAAACCGACAGTCCTCATTATATCTTTTATAGCATATTCAAACAGGAAGGTTTGCTTAAGGACAATATGTCGCGAAAATTGACATATTAAGATGTTGTGAGATGATCATAGTTAGAGGCGAATCATCTCATTGATCTTGTATAGGCAAGACTCAATTTTTTTGTAATTAAAATCACAGCATATCTTCTGACATTAATAGATCAGAAACATGGAAAATGAACTATCTTGGGCAAATTGCAATACCTACAGAATTGCAGATTGTGTCATAGTCGGCATACCGGATGAAACCCATTCGCATTCATTACGTAAAGGAACCTCAAACGCACCAGACATGATCAGGAAGATTTCCAGAGAAAGAGACATGTATGTTGAAAACAACGTAACATCACTAGCATACACGGTTCAAGGCCAGATAAAATCAAGGATTTTTGATCTGGGAAACATAACCAGAGAAAGCATACCTAAAGCGTTTGAGAAGATCATTCAGGATGGAAAGATACCGATATCGTTGGGAGGAGACCACTCAATTACAACTCAAATAATTAGATCAATAGGAAAAAAATCAAAGCCGATATCATTGGTGTATTTTGATGCGCATCCAGACTTTTTGTCATCCACTAGAGACTTTTATGGCTCAGTAATCTATGATTTGTTGCCATACATTGACACAAAGACAAGTGTGATGATAGGGATAAGAAGTCCAGAACAAGAAGAAATTGAGAACATCAAGAAGTATGGAATTAAAGTAATTACTCCATTTGATATGGAATGTTTTGGATTGAAACAAACCATGAATGAAATTTTTTCCATTATTGGAAAAAATGTCTATATCTCATTTGATATGGATTGTTTGGATCCTTCATTTGCGCCAGGGGTTTCTGTGCCAGTACCGCTCGGGTTGGATAGTGTAAAACATCATTAATTTTAAAAAAGATTTGCAGTTATGAGATAATAGGTATGGACATCATGGAAATATGTCCTGATTATGATGTACAAAATAACACGTCACATCTAGCAAGCAGAATCATAGGGGAATGTACCGCATCTTTAAACATCCAACAAAAAATTCCAAATATCGAGAATAAATAGAGTAGATTTTGTAGTAAAACGAAAAACATCACAAAAACGAGATGATATGTATTTCTAGTAAATAATTTTCTTAATTTTAATACACACGATATAAAATCATGCGTTGTATGAAACAATATGCGTTGGAGCGTGAAAAAATGAACATCTACCATTCAATAGAAATTTCTAAAGTAGTTTCAAATCTCCGGTAACCCTATCAATCAGATTTTCTGGAGCTGGACCAATAGAAATGCAAGTAATTGTTCCAGGTGCAATTTGGGTATGACCCGCATCAGTGACCTCAGACCAAGGAAGGTTCAGATCTATAGCATGTATTTTGATTTCCTGTAATTCCTTTAGGCCAGATACTTTTAGAACGACTTTTTCTTGACCGGCCCACCACAGAGTAAACCACTCAGGATGAGATTTTCGTACGTTTTCTGCGCCTAAAACACAAGCATGGCCCACCTGAGCCGCAATTTTCCCTTTTCCCATATCAAGATCGGTCCTAACAACAATTACTTGTTTGATGTCGCCCATGCACATACTCAAAAACTATCCCAATGAAAAACTTTTGAATTGAGTGTATTTAGGAAGTGTGCACGTTACGACTAATTGTTCGCCGTTTTCATTTTTTCTCTTCTCTTTATCCACCGATACAATCAGTATGGAGTTCCTAGCAACGAATCTGAAAAAACAATCATTTCAATTTGAGTAAACCTAAGATCTGCAAAAACAAAGGGTTTTCACCGCTAATTCCCAACTGGAACAATAATGTTTAAGAACTTGGTCTCACCGCACATTTCTCGTATAAGTCTCCTTTCTTCTTGACATTGTATTATCCAATAGAAGTTGTTTCCTGTAGAGGGAGAAGCAACGAGATTAATTTATCGACTTAAGTTGAAGGTTTGATTTAAGAGGGATGATAATAGTTCAATTGAGAAGAAAAGATGGGTGAAGAAAAACAATCCTGTAAAGACTGTGGACATTCATTGATAGAACATTTGAGAAATGTAAATAGTGTTTATTGTCAGAGATGTGAAAGGGAAGGAAAAATCTGTGAGTTTGAAAAATCAGAATAAATCACAAAAACCTAATAATCGCCAATTAGAGAATTTAAAAAATCGTCTTCTGATTTTTATCCTTAAACTCCAACATCTCCAATCCCATTTCTCCACGAAACCGGTTAGCAGTATTTGGAGAAAATCCCTCAAGATGATTGTTTAACAGCACAAATGCCTGCTTGATGTCAGAATTTTCTGAGATTTTCTTGATTTTGGAACTCCATTTTTCCAGTATCGGTCTCTGCTCTCTAACAATCTTTCCATAGGAATCATCAGGAATGATTCTATCTCCAATCATCCGCAGATAAACAAAATCCGTAGTTACAGGTGCAGGATTATCAACCATTGGAACCTCATTCCATACCAGACACCACTTTTTACATCTCAGATATTCTAGTGCATTTTTTTCAAACCAACTTTCATGCCTACCTTCTATTGCATATCTGAAATAATTTGGAAGATGTTTTGATATTATGTCTAGTTTTGTTTGACATTCATCAAATGTAAGAGATGGCGGAAGCTGAAAAACCAAAACAGAGATTTTTTGCTTTAGTGGTTCTAGATTTATGATAAAAGAATGGTAATCATCTCTGCATTTTTCAAAATTCAATCTTGAATCATGTGTTATTGATTTTGGGAATTTCAAGGTAAAACGAAAGTCACACGGCGTGTCATTATTCCATTTTCTTGTTACTGCAGACGATGGAATCCTGTAAAAGCTGGAATTTACTTCGGTTATATCAAAAATTGACGAGTAGAATTGGAGCCATCTTTTTTGTTCAAGGTTCTTCGGATAAAAACGACCTGACCATGATCGATAGCTCCAACCAGTACATCCAACTTTTAAATCCAATGAGGAGAATGATTGAAATCAGATAATTTAGTTTTCATTTAATTACTGTTTTTGCAATTCCACTATAGAAATAATGACTACAGAAAACAATGTAGTGAGTATTGTATAACACCCTCATGAGGAAGATAAGTTCAAAATCAGTTTTCTAATCAGTATAATGGCAGGTCATGATTACTGAAAAACAGTAACAATATTGAAGATTTTTTGTTTAAGATTCATCAGTATGTTCTAAATATTATCATGTGTATCACATAATAGCCGTAGAAGACAACACTAAACAAGTATTGACCAATCTTTTCGGGTAGTAATTCTAAATAGTGCAATGGTGCCAAAGATGATTCCTGTGGTACAGATAACGCAGTGGGGGAAGCTCATGGTCGGTTAAGCTAAACGAGGCATCATTGCACAAACTGATTTAGAATGTTTTTGCATATAACAAGGACGGATGATTCATTCATGTAAATCGTTCATTTTGTCTAAATACTGATTCTGCATTATCACATCATGAAAATCATGTATGTACCAATCAGACCAGCAAGAAGAAATTCTGATGAGATTGAGGATTAATATCACTAACCTGTAAATACAATAATTGACACTAA
>JAGQHF010000075.1 GCA_020431985.1 Nitrosarchaeum sp.
CATTTGAGCGAGATTTTGGAGATGTCAAGTTTCTTGATGCCTATTTTGGTACAATAAATGAAAAATTTGAGGTCAGTCCTGGAGACAGGAATGTTCCATTTACCGTGGTGATGGCAAATGTGGGAACCCAGGACATCACAGGAATACGGGGCCAGCTCTCACTACCTTTTGGATTTAGTTCTGCTGACGGTCCAGGCTCAATAATCTATGCTGATGCAGACTCTAACTCTCTAGCCGGACAAAACTTTCATCTCACATTCTTTGTGGATATCAGTAACGGAGTAAAAATACAGCAGTATCCAGGCACTGTAAAGATTGACTATTCTAGATTGAGAGAATCAGGAGTAAGGACTGCATTTGAAAACTTTGATTTTAAAATAACCGGAGAAAGCGTCATAAATATTCGTGCTGTAGATCCGTTCCTTACATCATTAAGACAAAACCATGTTGTAATTGAACTCTCAAACGATGGCACTGCACCTGTGTCAAGCGTCGATGTTGAGCTAAAAAACACGCAAAGTGAAATTGCATCCACAACACAATCTATTACCAATATTGAAAACGTGGTGATCTTGAATACAAATTGGGAGGTTGGCGAGATTGGGCCAAAATCTAAAAAGATAATTGAGGCAGATGTATATGTACCAGAGTCACTAAAAGGTGATACACTACGTGCACCACTTGAGATTACCTACTTTAACGCACATGGTGATCAACATACAATATCGCGTATTGCGGACTTTTTTGTCAAGGGACTAATTGATGTATCAATATACAATGTTAATGTCATAGAGCTAGCTGGTGGACAAACAATAATCGGTGAGATAATCAACGAAGGAAACGAGGATGCATTGTTTGGATTTGTTACAGTCGAACCTTTGGGAGACTCTAACATAAAAAAGACAACTCAATTCATTGATGAAATAGAGATAGACTCACCTGTGCCGTTTAATGTTCCGATAGAATTTGTTGGAGAACCAAAGTATGGCGAACATGAGATCAAAATCATTGTACGATATAAGGATGACCTGAGAGACGAACAGTTTGAAACATTGGAAACTAGCATCTTTGTTGAGGATAAATCTGATTCATCTGATTCTCAAGACTTTTCACAATTGTTTATCATTCCAGTAGTAGCTGCAATAGCAGTCGGGGTCTATGTGTTTCGTAGGAAAAAACAAAAAGTTGAGCAATAGCCGACTTTAATTCATATACTAAATTGTAGGAAACCAAAACAATTGGAAACTCACAGAAAACTAACACTGATTGGCGCGGCTTTGCTTGTGGCTACCATTGCAATATACCTATACCATGAGGAGGACCATCCTGGCGAAGGATTCAACTATGCATATGTTACAGGTGCTGCAATGATAGCAGTGTTTGTGGCAAGCCTGGCATTAATCAATAAAGACAAGTATTCAAAAAGGAAATAGCCAATTCACTATCCGGGCTCAATTTATTCCCTTAAGGTTATAAGATATGGCAAGATCCTGCGATCATGCCCGGCGATGAAATTGAGGTGCCAAAGGAGCTGCGAGAGTTCATGCTTGCAGGAGCTGAAGAAACTGCTCTTGGAGAAAAAAATGGGGCAAAGAAACAGTATCGTTATGGCAACTTACACATTCGTGAATATGACGACAAATTTCTGGTTCATACTGACCGAGTTGACCCTAGAAAGGATCCTCTGGGACATCTAGTTTTTGATGCGCCTGAGGTGTTGATTGGTCTAGCATGTGCCGTTTTTGGTGGTTCTCAAATTGCTAAAAGTCTTCAAA
>JAGQHF010000009.1 GCA_020431985.1 Nitrosarchaeum sp.
AGTCTCCCTTGCATGAATGGCACACTTGTAAAAACGCCAACTCCCAATAACGAAGCCGCATTCAAAAATGAAATCATGCCACCGTTTTGTGATTGATTCTTTGTTAAGAGTGCTTGATCATAATACAGGTTAAACGGAAGCTGGACAAATCGTAGCCCGTGTTTTTCACCCCCTACCTTTTTTGCCATATCCAAAATTTCTTTGAGTGAGAGGTATTGTGGATTCTCGGGCGCTACTCTAAAGCACTCCCAAGTAGCCATTCCATAAAACCTGATCTTACCCTCGGTACGTTTTTGTTCATAGAACTCAAAGGCAGATTGGAGGTTTTGCAATAATTTTTCCTTTGGTACATCTCTTATCTGTCCCTCCACGGCATTATGCAAATACATTAGATCAATGCAATCAAGATTCATGTTTTTCAAGCTGCGTTTTAGTTGGTCGTCAAGATACGCGGTTGTCATGCAATGATACCCAGAGGTAATATCACCTTCCTTGATGATGCCTTTGGATGCATATTCAGTTTTTACATATTCCCAAAAATCTTGTTTGATGTCTGCATCATTTGTCACGTAACCATTTTTGGTGCTAATAAAAATTTGATCACGTGATATGTGGTTAGCATCAATCAGTTCTGATACTGCCTTTCCGACAGTTCTTTCAGCTTTCTGGGATCTGTAATTAATTGCTGTGTCAATTACGTTGATTCCAGAAGTTAAGGATTGTTTTATAGCATCTTTTACAAGAGTATCGGTTCTATCATCAGCATCTCCTAGATATGTTCCCATTCCAACATTAGACAGAGTCAAATTTTCAAATCTTTTAAAATTAGATAAAAGAGCACCAGAATTCTCGGCAAACTTTAGCGTCCCTTCAGGGGTAGCAAATCCAGATATCACGGTTTAACTTGCATTATACCGCATTTATGTTTAAAGAGTCTAAAACAAAGCTGAGAACAAACAAAGAGCCTGTTATTCTGCTAAACATCAAAGAATTGGACATCGGAGGCACAAGATCTTCCACACTGTCAAAATTCCTTTTAAGAGCAATTCCAGCTTTGAGTACCAGTGGAATACTGGCAAAAACAATCAACGAGAGAGCTGGAAACAATCCCAATGCGACTCCAAATATTGTAACAGAGTAGGATATGGCAGGAAAGATCCAAAAAATCCTTGTGCCAGTTTGTTTTCCAACTGCAATAACAAGGGTTTTCCTTCCTTTGGATTTATCGGCATCATAGTCTGGAAAGGATGCAATAAAAAGTACCAACGAAGATAAAGAACCAACCATCACGCCGCCTAAAACAGGCTCTACCGTAAGTTGGCCGGATTGGATAAAGTAAGTGCCAAGAACAATCATCGTTCCTTTTGTAGCAACAAAAATTTCAGCTAGACCCGAATCCACAATTTTAGTGGAATAAAAATAGATAGATAAAATGGCAAATCCCAAAATTAATGCAATTGTTATTCCATCGGTAATTGCAAAATAGATTCCAATCATCCCGCCGATCGCCAGAAAAATAAGACCTGCACGATATACTGATGAGGGTTTGAGAAGACCCTCAGGTAAAACGCCAGTACCTCCACTCATTTTGGTTCTTTTTGTGGTAGTATCTATACCTCTTTTAAAATCCCAGTAGTCATTTAGTAAATCCACACTTGCGTGAAGTGCCAAGACACCACCAAATACTAATGTAGCATCAAAAATATTGAAAGTCTGGTTTTGCCATACATTAATTGCGAGTCCAACTGAAACAGCTATAACTGATGCTAAAAGAAACCGAATACGGATTACCCTTAACCAAACAGAGAGCACAAGTTATTCTAATTCAGACAATATTTTAAAGTAGAAACAAACCAGATGAAATCAGCGGGTTTTATTTAACATGATAGTCATTATTTGCCTTTAAAATGAAGGTTAGTTGGAGTCATATCAAAGATTCATCGCTTACTTCGATAGGCTTGCGGCCCATAAACCCAGAGTCTTTTTCATGCCAAAATTTAATTTCAGTTTCTCCATATTTCCAACATAACCAAACTTCTTCATCAAACCGCTTGGATGGAAAATCGAGCAAGCCTTGCTCAATACTTTTTACTACCACACCGGTATTTTCCAGAACCTCTACCGCTTCATAAAATTGAGTTACTGCAGAATTGAGTTTCTGCTTGATTGTAACGTATTCTTCAAAGGTGTTTGTAGTAGACAAGCTTACCTGCAGATGCTGTTCAAGTTTTGAAACCTCATTCTTTTTTGCTAGTGCAAATTCAAATTTTTTTATGACATCTGGAAGAGCTAAGTTTGCCTCACTTGTTGTGAAATATGAAAACATGATATTGCCATTTCAGACCTGATTAAAAATCTTAGGTGAAACTTATTAAGAAATATTCAGATGTCATAATCATGTCAAATGAAGAGCAATTGGAATCACTAATCACACAGACAATCTATGGGGCCATGTCTACCATTCCTGCATATCTGGAGGAGATAAAACAAAACAAGGATTCACTGCAAGTAGGCAATGCTGAAGAATTTGTTTACGGGATGGTTATGGGAATGGCTTTAGGTATGGGAGGAGCTCTGCTCAGTGCACAAAAGGAAATCCCATCCGAAGAAGATCAGATCAAAGTAAGAGACATGATATACAAACACCTACCTGAAATACGAGAAAGGATTTTTGGCTGATGTTTTCCCAAAACGAGAGAATGTTTCTAGAGTCGTTAGAAGAAGCTAGAATTGCAACGGCACATGATAACCTGCCACATGTAAAACCTGTATCATACATACTTTATGAGAACACAATTTTAATTGCGACCGACTATCCTACGCGAACCATGAGAAACATAATGGAAAACCCAAATGTTGCTATCACCGTTGATATTTACAAGTTAGGAGGGCACAAGGCGGTGTTAGTTCAAGGCGTTGCGGAGATAATAGAAAATGGAGAGGAATTCAAAAAATTTTACGATATGTTTTATTCAAAATTTGCATGGGTGAGAAAAGATCCTTGGAAAGAGAATGAGGCGCCGTTTTTGAGAATAATACCAAAACACAAAGTAAGCTGGGGTTTAAAATAACCTCAAGTACCAAAAGGAATTTGAATTTGTACAAATAACAAAAGAAACAACCCCGATATTGCTAGAGCACACATGTCATCAGGAAACAATTAAGAAATAGAAAAAAGAGGACAGTGCATTGACAAATAAAATCAAGTGTTCGCATATTTTGGTTCAAAAACAGAGTGAAGCCATAGAGATTCTAGAACGAATAAAAAAAGGAGAAAAATTTGGCAAGCTCGCAAAAGACCTTTCAATTGATTCAGGAAGTGCCAAAAAAGACGGGAATCTTGGTTATTTCACTAAGGGAATGATGGTAAAGCCATTTGAGCAGGCCGCATTCAAATTGCAAATTGGAGAAACGTCAGAGCCAATAAAAACAGAGTTTGGATATCACATAATCAAAAGATTCGGTTAGATTGTTATGAATGACAAAATGTATGATTGGATTTTTTCACTATAAATTGAACATGGTATGGCAGTTCTGACTGAAAAAGATCTTGATGAAATAATAGATTACCTAGAAAAATCAATGCAAACATTAGCCAAGAATACAAGAGATAACGCAGAGTTTTCCACCAGCAGAGAGGAACTAGGAATATTTCTCTCAAACCAATTTGACATAAGAATGGATAATTTGCTGAAAGCGAAAAACAGTGGCATCCACCATTTAGAATCAAAACTGAAAAACAAAACAATTCAGAGGAAACGCGAAATACTAGAAAAGATAAAAATTCAGACACAAATCTAAATAAATGCATCTAGGCCGGTTTTTTGCAGTTTCTGGTTCTTCTGCAGTAAGGTAGTCATTCTCTCACCCATCTTTTTGGCTGAAGACATTTTTCGTTTTCCTATCCAATAGTAGGTCTCATCGATGGTGTCTTTAGCAATCAACACAACCAACTTCCCACTATCTTTTCTCCCAGTTCTTCCTCTTCTTTGAATAAAACGAATTGAGCTTGGAACATTGTCATAAAAGATAACCTGGTTGACCTCAGAGATGTCAAGACCTTCTTCACCAACTCTAGTGGCAATCAAAACTCGAAAAACCCCATCACGAAATTTTTGAACCGTTTCTATCTGTTTTTTTTGTTTTAGACCTGTCTCGCCTGCCTTACCTATCAGGATTCCGGCAGAGATTCCCATGTCAGTCAGATTTTTGAAAATAACATCAACAGAATCACGATAGCTTGAAAAGATCAAGGCCTTGCCAGGTACAGATTCGATAATTTCTTTTAATTTTGGAATTTTAGAATGCTCAATTCCTTTGGATTGGGTCTCTCTTGCAAGACAAACTGCGCGTGTGAAATTTTCATCAGACTCAAAAAGTTCCTTTACACCTGCACCTTTTTTTGCCTGAGCTCTTTCGCAGAATTTCAGAAAGGGAGTGATTCCATGAGCTTCAAGTATATTCAATGCATAATGGATGCGGATGGCAGTAAAGAGAGGTTTAGCAGAACGACGGTTTTGAGTTAGAACAAACTGTCGAATGCGCAATAAGGCAGAAAGAGACTGTTGCTCTGCAAGTCGTATTCCGTTTTTTTTCAATGTGTCATATCTTTCGTTCAGGGCCAGTTTCAACAAATGTTGAATAGATTTTAGTTCGGTAGGAAGATCAATGTTTATCCAATGAGTGTCAGTCTGTTGAGTGTAAGGCTTGACGTCTTCACTGTCCTCAGTTCGTTCAGCAACACTCGAAATTTTTAGCTTTGTAAGAATTTCAGTGGCCTTTTCTTTTTCACTAGGAAGTGTCGCAGTCATGCCAAGTAGGCGTACATTCTTATCCGCAAATCTTTGCGCTATGCCTGAATAGGCATAATCCCCTACGGTTCTGTGAACCTCATCAAAAATAACTAAGTTGAATTGGTCCGGCGATACTATTTTCCTGTCAAAATCATTTTTTGCAATCTCGGGTGTGGCACAAATCACACTGTTATTCCAAAGACGAGTTCTTTTCTGGAGGGAGTCCTCACCCGTGATAAGAGATACGTCATCAAGAGTGAGATTTGATTTGAGGAATTCATAATGTTGGGTTATCAAAACTCTGGTCGGAGCCAAAAATAAAACCCCACCCGAACCTTTCGCAAGATACTCGGCAATGACTTGCAACGCAATTGCGGTTTTACCAAGCCCAGTTGGAAGTACCACAATACAGTTCTCATCAATTGCTTGATTTGCGAGGTTAGTTTGATACTCCCGTTTCTCCAAAGTATTCTTTTTCACGTATTTTTTTTCGATAAAACTCGACAATTCCCAAGGTTAAAGATCATTTTATTGATTTTATGCTTTCGTATGGTAAATGACTATTCATTACTTAACATTAATTGTACCATAATGTTTGCCATATATGCCTAGGATTACATATTGAAGTACACGAGTTGATAAGGAATCTAAAAAATAGACACGTGAAAACTGCAGATTTCCTTTGAGTCAATTAATCATGGCCATCTCTTCAAGGTGTTTTTTTAGCAGATTTTCATATCTTTTTGTGCATGCAGTATGCCTTGTTCAGTGATTGTTTTGTTTTTACTTTTTTCAATACATGTTGAAATTTTTTAGGGATGATGTTAACTTGAGATGTATGACTTACCATTAGACAGGTTATGATTTATTGTTAGAAGTTTATGTTTTATTGATTTGTAGGGAGTAATGCGATCAGGTTGAAGTCATATATTGATCAGAAATCCAGTGGATTCGTGATCCAAGACTTTGACAGGCCGAATTGGGATGAATATTTCATGTTGCAGGCTGAATTGGCAAAATTACGATCAAATTGCATGACAAGACAAGTGGGAGCAGTAATTGTCAGAAATCATAGGCAGTTAGCTACAGGATACAATGGAACACCACCAGGGATAAAAAACTGCTTTGAAGGAGGATGCAAAAGATGTCAGCTCAGAATGGAAGGCAAAATAAAATCAGGTGCGTCATTAGACAGGTGCCTATGCAATCACGCCGAAGCTAATGCAATAATGCATTGTGCAATACTGGGAATAGAAGCAGGAATAGAAGGGGCGGTATTATACACAACTTATGTACCATGCCTCGAATGCACAAAAATGGCAATAACAATAGGAATTAAGAAGTTTGTTTGTTTGGATTCGTACCCTGAGACAGATTTTAGTCTGCTAAAAGATGCAGGTGTAAAGGTCATACAGCTTGACAAGAGTAAAATTTCCAAGTGGGCAAAGAAACTAGTCGACAAATATCAAGAGTGAAAAGAATGCAAGTCAAAGTAGCTCAATCTGAAAACATGGAAACAATGTCTCCTTCAATGTTGGTATCTGCAACCTATGACAACATTACAAAATCTGCCGTACTAAAATTCTATGAACCAAAATCACAGAAGATAATTTTATGGAGAGATGAGATTGATCATAAGCCATATTGTTTTTCCAAACTTTCACCTGAAGAGTTGGATTTCCTGCAAGACAGAGACGACGTGATAAAAATTGAGACGATAAAAAAACACGATCTGATAAAGGATGAAGAGATTTCAGTTTCTAAAATTACTGTTACTGATCCTCTTGCAATCGGTGGAACCATGGGGGATAAAAGCATCAGAAATGTGATTGAGACATGGGAATCCGATATCAAGTATTATGAGAATTATCTTTATGACAGATCATTTATCATTGGAAAATACTATGAAGTGAAAGGCGGAAAAATACAACCACACAATATGGAAATTTCAGATGAGGTGAGGCTTGCGTTAAAGAGCTTGCTGTGGGATAAGGTAGACAGCAAGAGTATGGTAGATGCAAACGAATTCAAGGAATTCATCTCAGAATGGGCAGAACTCTTGAATCAACCAATTCCAGAAATAAAAAGACTCAGCGTAGATATTGAAGTTGAGGCAGAGATTGGAAGAATTCCAGATCCAAAAGTTGCAGAAAAGAGAGTAACTGCAATAGGATTGAAAGGAACGGATGGATTTGATCAGATTTTCGTGCTAAGAACAGAAGGGACCGAAGAAGGCAAAAATGAACTAGAGCCAAACATCAAGATTGTGTTTTATGATGCATCCAAAGAAAAAGAAATGATTTTGGATGCATTTAAAATTATTTCAGAATTTCCGTTTTTGATTACATATAATGGAGATGAGTTTGACTTGCCTTACTTGTATAACCGAGCAGAGAAGCTTGGAATCAAGAACGAGGACAATCCACTTTACATGATGAGGGATTCAGCCACGTTAAAGCACGGAGTTCATCTCGATCTATATAGAACCCTATCAAACAGATCTTTTCAGATTTATGCATTCAGCCAAAAATATACTGATTTTTCGCTAAACAGTGTATCAAAGGCCCTTTTGAACAAGGAGAAAATAGATTATGGAATAGAAATAGATGCTTTGAATCTCTACCAAACGGCAAACTATTGTTACAACGATGCATTACTGACTTTTGAGCTTACCAGCTTCAACAACGGATTGTTAATGGACTTACTTGTCATCATAGCAAGAATAGGAAGAATGCCAATTGACGACATTGCCAGAATGGGAGTATCGCAGTGGATTCGTAGTTTATTGTATTATGAGCACAGACAGAGAAATGCTTTGATTCCCAAAAGAGAAGAGTTGCAAAGACGCTCAGAAGGTGTCATGTCAGATGCAGTAATCAAAGATAAAAAATACAGAGGAGGACTAGTGGTAGAACCAAAGGAAGGAATTCATTTTAATGTGGTTGTGATGGATTTTGCCAGCCTATACCCAAGCATCATAAAGGTAAGGAATTTGTCATATGAAACAGTTAGGTGCGCACATGAGGAATGTAAGAAAAACAAGATACCCGAAACGAACCACTGGGCATGCTCAAAGAAAAATGGAATGACATCAATAATAATAGGCTCGCTTAGAGACCTGAGAGTCAATTATTACAAAAGTCTCTCAAAAAAAGAGACATTGACCGAAGAACAAAGACAGCAATACACGGTTGTCAGTCAAGCGCTTAAGGTAATTCTTAATGCCAGCTATGGTGTGATGGGGGCTGAAATATTTCCATTGTATTTTTTGCCAGCCGCAGAAGCCACTACCGCAATTGGCAGGTATACAATTTTAGAGACAATCAAAAAATGTGAGGCCATAGGAATAGAGGTTCTTTA
>JAGQHF010000076.1 GCA_020431985.1 Nitrosarchaeum sp.
ACTGCGATGTATGCCATCAAGCAGTGATTAATGGAGTGATTCCCGACAAAAACAATCCCATTCCCACAAAACTGCCTCATGTAATGATGATATTTGCAGGTTTGGGTGTGGTGATGATGGCTCTGGGACTACTTTTCACATTGAGTTCTGGAGGGGAATCAAATCTGACCAATATTTTATTTGGTTCTGTCACTACTGCGTTAGGATTCTTGTTGTTCAAAAAAACTGTCAAGTCCCGCAGTCTGCTTTTAGGAAAACGCATTAACAACAATCCATCAAAGGTGAATCTACCATGAAAAGCGTCTGTGCAATAATACCTGAAAAAAAGCTTGAGGCCGTTAACAACGCAATGCACAAGCTGGGAATAACTGGCATGACTGTCTTTAACACAAAGGGAAGGGGAAAAGATACCCCGAAACCAAATCAAATGGGTCATTGGTGGTATTTTTCAGAGTTTGGAGAAAACAACACAATACTCATTTTATCTAGTGATGACGATGTGCCTAAAATTATCGAAGGAATTAAGGCCAATTCAGAAGTAGGAAAAATAATTGTAACTGATATTGAGCAGCTTGTTGACATAAAAAGTAACAATAGGGGAGAATCAGCTCTTTAGCCTAACCAGAACCATGAGAACCAAAAACCCTCGTTATAGGAAATACATGCTTGCCTTGGTTGGTGTTTGTTCAGCAATTATTCTCCTAGTGAACATTTAGACGTATTCTCAATTGCAACTTTGCATCTATGTTGATTTTTTCTGATATGTTACGACTGACATTGATTGGTCAATATAACTTGGGAATAATTTTGAAAACCAATTTTTTCAATATTTTCGGATAGTTTTTGTTCTATATCTGTTAAATTCTCAATAGGTTTGGAAGCTTTGACGTCTTTCTTCTCTAATTCTTCCAAGCTTCACCTTCTTTGTTTCTTCAGGATCCCCCACATCTTTGAATTCTCTGGAACCAAGCCTAAACCACCTGACAAAAATCTTGAGAATCTTTTTGTGATCATAAGAATAATTTGATTCTTGACCATTTTCTTCGGCAAATTTCTCCATTATCTTTGACACCAAAATATCGATGTCTTCCTTGGTTATTGAATTCCATTCCCTTTCGAGCATCTTTGACAATACATACAATGTTTGGAGATGCTTTCGTCTTGTCCCTTTGGCCTTGGAGGTGTTTATCATCTCTCTGTCATACTTCTGAATTAATGAAATAGTATCTTCAGATAAATCCCTGTTAATTTTCTCAAAAATTCCCTTAATCTGTTTGTCGTAGGAATAAATGTCAGAAATTGATTTTAGAACATAGTTTGTACTCATAACCAAAAAAGTATCTTGTCAGGGTATTAAACACAATTGTCAATGCCGGGGGCGAGTTTCGAACTCGCGACCTCCAGATTATGAGTATTGCCTTAGTTGGAGAACCGCTAGAGTTTACCAAATGAACTGGCACTCTAACCAGGCTGAGCTACCCCGGCACAATATATGACCAAAAACTAGGGAAATTAAATGATTCTGAACAAATCTGCCTCTAGAACATGTTATTCTTTTATTTTGTTCCAGTCAAGATTTTCATTTTGAACCCAAAGGAATTTTTTCTGTAGTGCTGAGGTGTATAGTTTCTCCCATTCTGCCCCCACTTCGTCTGTCCAAGCCTTAAACACACGTGGATCGATATAGTTCCTAAGTGAGGTTCCAAGATTATAGTCTCTGGTTCTTTCTGACAGATCTACCTGCAGCTTTAATTTTTCCACTCTTTCCTTGTGTTTTGCTTTCTGCTTTTTTATCTGACCATTAAGCGTCTTGATCCTTTTTTCCTTGTTTTTCTTTTGCACATCAGTCTTTGGCTTTGTATTTTCTACTCTATCAAGCGTCTCTAGTGTTTTTTCCCATGGCTTCTCTTTGTCTACTTTTCTCAAAGTCTCCTTCTTCTTTTCTAGGGATTGCTCAAATGTTTTCGGTATGGTTCTCTTGTGATTGCACATTATTGCTGCTTCCAAGTTTGCAAGTTTTGCGTGATAGATTTTCTCGTTATCCGTTTTGTTTTTGATATTGTCATGTTCTTTGAGATAATTCTTAACTACTGTAGTTGCAAGATATGTTCTAAACACCTTTGCTGTGAGCCCTTTCACTATGCCAGAATAATATGCATTTACATGTCTTGATGTAATGTCGTGGAAAATCTCATCTTTTGGTTTTTTATTTTGAATGAGTACTTTTAGGTTCTCTTGGAACTGTTTATCATGTCCTTCAGCTTTTACAGTTTCTTGCCATCTTACGCTGTCTTTTCCCAAAAAATCAAATTCTATGGAATTCTCAGTAATCTTGATGTGTTCCTTTCTTAGTGTTGTTGCACCTACGGTGTCAGCTTCTTCTGGATCTTTTTCATCTCCTACCCTCATTGCCGTTCTGTAAATGAGATAACAAGCAGTGGCAATTCGGCTGATTTTTGGATCTTTACTTTTCATATCGCTTACAATTCTGCTCTTAATCCTCTCGATTTCTTTTGACAAATTGACAGCCTTTTCGTATTTTGCCTTGTCTCTATCTTGTTTTAGGCCAGCTGTATCTGCTAACCAAACATATTTTCTTTTTCCAGTAAGATAATCAGTCCATCCAGCAAGCCACATTGATTCTTGATCATGAACAATTTTGTCCCACTCGCCTTCAGGAATCTTGGCTTCCTTGCCTAGGTTCAGCGTTACATCCTTTGGTGTTACACGTGGCTTCCATCTACCTCTCAGCGGGTGCTCTCCTCTTCCTATGAAAATCCCAGGAGGTTCTGCCATGTAATTTGCGACCTCTACTTCCTGCCCATCCATTAACGCCTTTCCAAACTTCTCCTTGAGTTTCTCACGTAACTCCTTTCGCTTTTGAGCAAGTGCCTTTTTCTCTTCTTTTGACATCATCTCCTTGACATCCTTCTCTTTGTCAACCAACCTGTATGCTTGTGAAAAATCAAAGTCTTCGTATGATATGTTCTTTAATTTTGATGGAAGTGTTTTTGCAAAATCTGAGGTAAAATTTTTCTGAAATACCTTATCTTGTACATAAGGGGTGTCTTTCTTCTTTGCCCACTGGTATATCATTTCCTCTTGTTCTAGAGTCATCTCTACCTCTTCTCCTCTGATCTTTATCTTGAATCCCTGTTTTTCATATGGGGGAGGAAACAAGATTCCATTGTGTTGTAGCGTTTTCCATTTCATGTATCATCATCTAAGAATTGTGGACTTTGACAAAAATTGGTTTTATGCGTATATCAAGTTAACGTAGGTTTGCATCAGCTAGGAAACAATTCTTTGCTCATATACCTTTCAAATTCTAGGTCTGTTTTGGCCTTTTTTGCCTCTATGAACATCAATGCATCAGATCCTACCACATACCGTGGCAGTATCTCTTTGTCATGTATGGCATTAATGATACTTTGAGCTACTTGAGATGGATCTGTACCCATCTCAACCATCATCTTGAGCCCATTTAGGATATGTTCTGTGATTTCCTGGTATTTTGGATCTGTCTTAGAATGGGGGATTCTCATGGAATCGAAAAAGTTGGTTTTGATGACTCCTGGCTCAATTATCGTGATCTTAATGCCAAACATACCGAGCTCATATCTTAAGCACTCGCTTAATCCTTCCAATGCAAACTTTGTGCTGATATACGCCGAAGAGCCTGGAAGCCCCATACGACCGACAATCGAACCGACATTAACTATTATTCCTGACTTTTGTTTTCTCATAATTGGTGCTACTTCTTGGATAATTTTGACGATACTGAAAAAATTGGTATCGAACTGTTCTCTGAATTCTTCAATTGTGACATCTTCGGTGCATCCAAATTGCCCATATCCTGCATTATTAACAAGCAAGTCTAGTCTTTTTTTATCTACAAATATTTTCTCTATTGCACTCTTGATGGATTCTTCCTTATCCACATCCATCTCTATTACCTCAATTGATATGTCTTCTTTTTTTGCAATTTCTTTCAGGGTTGTTCCCTTTGTGATGTCTCTCATACTTGCAAATGTGTAATATCCATCTCTTGCAAGTGCTAACGATGTTTCAAATCCAATTCCCGATGAACTCCCTGTGACAAGAGCGATTTTCTCCATGGATTAACCCTGATTTATGTTATATTTATCCCATTTTAGTTTCTACACCAGTGGCCTATCTCCTTCTAATGGTTCAATCAGTTCTGTCTCTTCTCCCTGATTGATTCTTTGTAGAATTTCTAATGCTGAATGCTTGTGCAAAAATTCATTATTATTTCCACACCTATAAGAAAATGTACATCGTGGGCATCCGGATTGATTCTTACATGGACATTCCTTTACAATATGCATGCTTCTTTTGAGTGCATTTTCAAATCTGTCATACAATGCTTTGCTTGCTCCACTACCACCAATTGCCCCATCATAAATGAAAATTAATCCAGAGGTGCCAAGCGAAATACCCCCCAAATCTTGGGAAACTCCACCTGTAATCATATTGCTACCTTCGATAACAACATGTTCTGTAGCGTGGTATCCGCTGGCTTCAGTATAGTCCTCATCATCTGATTTTCTCATTTCATTTTGTGGTCTTGGTGCATGAAAAACTATTCCTTTTGTAATAAAATCATATTCTAGTGGATAATCAAGAAGAATTTTTTCACCTTGTGATACATCTTGGCCTAATTCAATATTGGCATAACCGTAGACTTTCTTTTGTATATGCAATCTACAGAATGCTACTTCTGTGCCAAACACTCTTCTTTTTTCCAAAATTGCTTCAATTGTAGGCCATTCCTCTGTAAGAGATTTTGTGTAGTATGGATAGTCTTTTGATATGCGCTCAAGTATGGCGTATTTGCTTTGAGGATACTCGAATTGCTTCACCCTATATCTTGTACCTGCTAGAAAGTATATCGCATCTCTGTGAAGCTCCTCAAGCGCAATGGGTAAGATTCTGTCTCCTACTTTTTTATCATTTAAGAAAATATCAATTGATTTCCCAATGCCTCTTATGCTATAATCTCTTAACAGCGTTCCAATATTTTCAAAATTTGGAATAATCCTATTGTTAAATAAAATCAGATTTCCATTAGCAATATGCTGGTCTATTACTTTTTGATGTTCCTTTAACTCGTGTTTTGATATGGGTCTATCGCATGCCATTGCCATAACTTGAAATTCCTCAACAAAAGGATTTTTTGGGTCTATGTATGTCCGCTCCACATCCTCAAAATAATCCTCAGGATGATTCTTGTAGTATTGTGAAATTGGATCGTTTCCAAGCGCCAAAAACGCATATCCTTGTTGACCTTTTCTTGAGGCCCTTCCAATTCTCTGGACTAGGCGATTTACAGGAATAGTTGAGGAGATAACACAATCTACGTTGCCAACATCAATACCAAGCTCCAGTGTAGGAGTGCATGATATTGCAGAAAGAATGTCTTCTTTAAAATCCCGTTCCACAGCTTTTCTGTAATTTGATACCAGTCCTGCCCGATGCACTTTGATGTTAATTTTTTGTTTTCGTGCATGCATGGCCAAAAGCTCCGAGTTTAGATGTGAGTTATTAAAAACCATTGTCTTATGATTTTGTTCTGTCATTTTTTTTGTCAAATCCACCATAAGGGCACGCTGATTTCTAAGGGATGGAAAGATCATGACAAAATTTATCTTTCCTTTCTTACCACTACCTCTAACTACTTTCATTTCATCACCGAAAATAGACTCGGAAAATCTTTTTGCATCTTGCAGAGTAGCAGATGCTGCAATAAACTGAATCTTGTTGTTGCACATCCTTTTGAGTCTCTTTATTATGTAGTGAACATTAGATCCAAATATCCCAGAATACACATGAATTTCATCTACCACTAGTACTCTAAGATTTGCCAACAATCCAGCAAATTTTGTTTGGTGCCATAGATGGTAGTGTAATACGTCAAAATTTGTCACTATGATTTGAGGTGGATTCTCTAGAATCTCATCTCTTTCTATCTTATCTGTATCTCCATCAAATATGCATACTCTAATCCCGCTATTTTCAGTAAATTTTTGGATCTTCGGTGCTTGATCTCTTGCCAGTGCTTTTGTGGGATAAACAAACACTGCAAAAATCTGGGGAATGCCCCCTGCATTTTTGATCTTTTGAACTATTGGTATGACAAAGGCTTCTGTTTTCCCAGATGCTGTAGGTGCTTCGATTACTACATTATCTCCAAACAAAATATCTTCTATCGCTGTTTCTTGAAATTTGTAAAATTGCTTGATCTGACTTTTTCTTAGGTAGTCAGTAATTGAATCATCTAATCCGGAATCTTCTACCGCACAGCCCATTTCTGGTTCAGGACTTGTAAGAACTTTGTATTGTGAGATATAGTCTTTTTTTGAGAAGAGAACTGTCTTTGTAATGGAATCTGCATTCTCTTTTTTTAACATTGTTTTTATTTCATCTTCATCTCGTATGATGCCTTCGTTTTTGAGTTCATTTGAAACTCCTTCTTCGTGAATCAGGCCATTGTCAAATCTATCTAAAAAATCCAAATACACTTCATCAATGTTTTTTTTAAATTCTAGTAGATCCTCAATGCCACAGCTACATGAAATATGAAATTTTTTGTTGAATGTTTTCTGGATTTCAAGTCTTGCTTTACACTTGGGACATGAGTATTTCATTTTCTCTATGCGGATTGTAATGCTTCATGATTTATTGCTTGAGTGCCAATTTCACGACATTATTAAACTAGATCATTCCTCGTTCCTTCAAAATTGAAAAAAATTGAGGTAGATAAGATCTACAATCTGAATTGTGTTGAGGGAATGAAGTTAATCCCAGATCGTAAAATTGATCTTGTAGTGACTGATCCTCCCTTTGCCATTGATTTTAAGGCAAAAAAGGCAAACTACAATAGAACTGCTTCAAGAGTTATGTCTGGCTATAATGAAATTCATGCAAAAGATTACTATAATTTTACATTTGATTGGATGAGCCAAGTGTTTAGAATTCTTAAAGAATCTGGAAGTATGTATGTTTTTTCAGGCTGGAATAACCTTGGCGATATTTTGCGTTCCATAGATGATGTTGGTTTCACTGTAATTAACCACATTATTTGGAAATATCAGTTTGGAGTGGTCACAAAGAAAAAATTCGTGACTTCACACTATCATTGTCTTTATGTATGCAAAAATGATAAGGAAAGAAAGTTCTTTCCATTTGCACGATATGACAAGGACTCTCACAATGAAGAAGGTCGAAGTCTTCATTACAAGGATAAAGAGGATGTATGGGAAATCAAACGGGAATATTGGACAGGTGATGAAAAAACACCCACCAAACTTCCTGCTGAATTAATCAAAAAAATTCTTCAATATTCCAGTGAAAAAAAAGATGTTATTCTAGACCCTTTTCTTGGTTCTGGTCAAGTTGCTGTAGTGAGTAAATCTATGGGAAGACGATTTCTTGGTTTTGAAATAGTTTCTCAATACTACAAGTTTGCAAAAAAAAGACTTGATAAAAATCTCTATAGGATAAAATCCGATTAATTTTCTGACTCTCTTTCAGAATTGCCTGCTTTTTTCTGTCCAATCTTACCTGTAATTATGTCACGTAGCTCGTCATCAGTTCTTCCATCTACTCTTACTCCCAGTGACTTGGCAATCATTTCTAGCTTTTGTCTTTCATTTTCAACAGGGCCCGACACATCCACATTGTGATTAGTAATGTCCTTCATGTGGTTTTGAACTTCATCTTTTGCCTTATTGTATTCATTAACTGCCTTTCCTAGTTTTCTTGCAGCACTGGGAAGTTGATTAGTTCCTAAAATTAATACCAAGGCAACAAAAATTATGATTACCCACTCGCTTCCTACAATATTTAATGAGAAATCAACCACAACATATGTTACCTTTGTTTTAAATTAAATCTAATGTATTTACCATGTGCCTGAAATATGTCTATGACTGAAAATCAACACCAAGAATTTCGATAGTCATTTAAAAAACCCTTGATTATATTAACAGCATGAAGAAACTTGAAGTGATTGTTAGGCCTGAACTCAAAGACAAGACAGTTGCCGCAATAAAGAAAATTGGAGTGGGAGGCATAACCATGTGCCAAGTACAAGGTCAGGGTGCAGCAGATCCTCCGTTGGTTGGTCAGTATTTCTCAAAAGACATGATTATCTGCGTAGTCGATGACCCAAAACTAGATGACATTCTCAATTCAATTGCAGATGTTGCATGCACTGGAGAAAAGGGCGATGGCAAAGTCTTTGTAACTCCTGTAGAGGACGCATTAGACATATGTACAAAGAAACGCGGCACAACATCCATCTGACTTTTTTTAAACATCTTGAACTCTTTTTGGTTCTAATTTCTTTCTGTTTGCTAGTGCAATGATCACTACTCCAATACCAAATAAAGCAAATACCGTGTATGGGATTTTATCTCCAAATGTTTGTGTTATCGGTCCTCCAAATGTAGGTCCAATAGCCCATCCTATACCAAATATTGTTTCATATGCGCCAATGATTTTTCCAGAAACTCCTTTCTTTGTTCTGCTTAAAATAATCTCAAGAGTTAGTGGGAAAAATATACTAAAACCAAATCCCATGAACAACATTGCTACACCAAATGTCCAAATAGATTCTGAAACTGCTGAAAGTGCTAGTCCTAATGAAATAGAAACAACTGCAGCAGTTAGAGTCTTACTTGTTTCTCTTGATAATTTACCTGCAAAAGCAAGGGAGACCACTCTAGATATCCCAAATGCAAAATATAGATACAAAACATCCGTATCTGACATTCCCCTATCGTTTAGAAATGCTGGATAGATTGACAAAACTATGCCAAATGATGACGTACAGAATATCAGTAATACTATGATCTCAGGAAATCTTTTCATTTCTTTAATTGAAGAAACTGAAAATCTTTCGTGGTGGTTGGTAATACTCTTTTTAGATATTATTATGGATGAAATAATGGCTGTTGCTAGAATAAATGCTGTTATTTGAAATAGTATTCTATATGTTATTTCAAAATTTTCTAAAAATGTTGTTCCTATCAATGGACCTGTCATAAACCCAATCACAAAAAACATTGTAAACCAAGAAATATTTCGAATTCTATTTTGTCCTGTACTGTGATTCGATATGATTGATTCACATGGAGGCCAAAAAAATGCATGAGCTATACCTGTCATTATTCTAAATATCATTATTTCTGGAACTGATTGTACTATGGAAAGCAAGTATATTGACGCGGCATTGATTGAAGCTCCAAACGCAAGAAGATAACCGTTATTGAATTTATCTAAAAGAATTCCTACAAACAGCGGTATGAACATATACGGAATGAAATTTGCTAATCCTATCAGACCTAACTCTGAATAAGTTGCACCTATGATGTTTTTTGAAAAAATAGGGAGTATTGGACCATGTAATCCATAAGATATTCCGATGATTAATCCAGTGATGTTTACTAAGATGAGTACTCTATTCATTTGTATGCGGCAACCATTATGGCTCCACCCATAAGATCTTTCTCAAATTCAACCCTTGAAAATTTCTCAAGTAGCATCTCTTCAAGTTTTTTGTTTTTGGGCCATCTTTTGAATGTGCCATACAGAGTACCAAACTTCAAACCTAACTTCCCTCCAGCCGCTAAGGCAAGTAGAGGCAGAATGAATCTCAAGTAAAATGAAACTCCAAATCTAATGAAATGTTCATCTGGTTTCCCAAGATCTACTATAACAAATCTTCCATCTTTTTTTAAGACTCTATGAATCTCTGAAATAGCAATTCGCAAATTTATCGCATCTCTCAATGAATATCCACACAAGACCGCGTCAAATTCATTATCTCTAAACGGAATATGTTCAAAAACGCCATTTGCCATTTCTGGTGTTTTCTCAAAAAAAGTCCCAGTATTTTTCAACATGGGAACAAGTGGATCATATAACGTGATCGAAATTCTGCCTTCACAAATATCCAATGCCGTCTTTGACATGTTTCCAAATCCTGATCCTGCATCTAGTATTTTGTTTCCTGGCAAGACTCTACCTGAAATCCCTCTTCTTCTATGTTCTCTGTCTTTTCCTAATGAGATGTATGAATTTACTTTGTCATATACTGGTATTATTTCACGGAGAACTTGGATTACTTCGCCCCAATAACTTCCTAAACCCATATGCAATCGTCTCTATCTTAGTTTGAAGGGATTGAAAATTTCAATTCACTGTGAGGTAAATTTGGATGATGATTTGGAAAATGCTTGTAATTCTGACTCTGATACTTTCTCAAACATCTTTTTCTCTGAGGTAACTTTTGCCATCTTAATATGATTCAATCCTTCTTTTTTCTCGGCTTTTGTATTTATTGCCGCAATGGCTAAAGATGCTGCATCTTCTAAACTCATTTCTGCATCATAGTGTTTCTCTAAAAATGCATTAACCTCATCAGAACCCGCACCAATCGCAATTGCTGTGTATTGTACGTATGTTCCACTTGGATCTGTAACATATATCGACTCACCTTTTTGGTCTACTCCTGCAATAATTAACGCAACTCCATTAGGACGTACACCTGAATATTGTGTAAATTGGTGAGATTGATCTGCTAAATATTTTGCAACTGTTCCCACCTCCACTGATTCATCATAAGTCATTTTGTTTCCTTGAGAAAACAATCTGGCATTATCTACCTGAACACGTGCATCTGGGATATACCCTGCTGCGGCTACTCCTATGTGAAAATCAACTTGGAAAATCTTTTGTGTTATATTCTTAGTTTGCAAAGATCTAGGTTTCTCTTCTACTGCCATTATGACTCCTGTTTTGGTTTTGATTCCAATTGCCAATGTTCCCCTCTTCACAGTCTCCATAGCATATTCGACTTGGTATATTCTGCCATCAGGAGAATACATTGTAGGGGTCATATCATAACCACGAGAAGCCATCATACCATCGAAAGTCCATTCTTTGTCAATTTAAGGGTAATTGTCATGCATGAGGTGGGATTTGGATCAGATCTGGAAATACTGTTTTAAACAATCTTGTAACATGTTATGGCATGGATCCTCAATTACTAGAATTTAAAACACAAATAGCAATTAGAACCAGTTCAGACCTAAGAAAACCTGATAAACATACTCGTAAACTGTTATTTTACTTATTTACCAGTACTAGGGGGGGATTCTCAAGATTAAGAATTATTGCATTACTTTTACAGCAACCACTAAACACGAATCAACTATCACAGCACCTGGATCTTGACTACAAAGCTATTCAACACCATCTACGGGTTTTAGAGAAGAACAACATGATCTCAAAAATTGGCCAAAAATATGGTATAACCTACCGTCTTTCAAACTTCTTAGAAATGAATCTTGGTGCATTGATTGAAGCGATTGAAAAACTAGATACAAAAATAAATCACAAAAAAACATACATCTAAGAAATTTTAAGATCTTTTATCCATACAAAAACTTAATAAAATATCCTCTTCTTGACAAGTCATCTTGGTAAAGAATGACCCTTTTGCGAATGCTACAAAACAGGTTAATGATGCATGTGATATTCTTGACATAAAAGACAAAGGACTCCGTGAATATCTTGCAACTCCTAACAGGGTTTTGAGAGTAAAAATTCCAGTAAAGATGGATAATGGAAAGATTCGCGTATTTATTGGATTCAGAAGTCAACACAACAACGACCGAGGTCCATACAAAGGAGGAATTAGATACTTTAATCCAGAAGGCGGTGTTGAGTATATGGAACGTGAAGTCATGGCTCTTTCTTCATGGATGACTTGGAAATGTGCAATTGTTGATGTTCCATTGGGCGGAGGTAAAGGTGGCATCTATGTTAACCCGAAGACAGAAAAGCTCAGTGAAGGAGAGTTAGAACGATTAACACGAGGTTTTGCATACAAAATATCTGAAGTCATAGGACCTGGGAAAGATGTTCCCGCCCCTGATGTCTATACTACTGGCCGAGAAATGACTCAAATCATGGATACTTTTAGCAAATTAAATGGTAATGTTTATTCACCTGGTGTAATTACTGGCAAACCTATTTCCATGGGTGGTTCCCTTGCTAGAAATGTCGCAACCGGACTAGGTGCTGCATACTGTGTAAGAGAAGCAGCCAAAGCATTGAAAATTAATCTTAAGGGAGCAAAAGTCGTTTTACAAGGATTTGGCAACGCATCTACTTTTGCAGGTGAATATCTTGAAAAAATGGGTTCTAAAATAATTGCAGCCAGCGACTCAAAGGGTTCCATTATCGATCCAAAAGGTATCAAAGTAAGCAAACTTATTGAATACAAACAAAAGACTGGTTCTGTTGTGGGATTCCCAGGAAGTAAAAAAATCTCCACTGAAGATCTATTAACAACACAATGCGATATTTTAGTTCCTGGTGCTTTAGAAAATCAAATTGATGCAAAAATTGCAAAGAATCTAAAATGTAAGATTATTGCAGAGGCTGCAAATGGTCCAACTTTACCTGAGGCAGATCCAATAATTTATGATAAGAAGATTTTGGTTATTCCGGACATTTTGGCAAACTCTGGAGGTGTGTGTATTTCATATTTGGAATGGGTTCAAAACAACATGGGTTACTATTGGAGTTTTGATGAGGTTGCAAATAAGATGGAATCTAACATTACTAGAGGCTTCAAGGATTCTTATGATATGTCTAAGAAACACAAAATTGATATGAGAAAAGCCGCCATGGCATTAGCAGTACAACGTGTAGTGGAGGCCTTTAACCAAAAAGGTATATGGCCATAATCATACTAAATACGATTCATAACAAACTAGTTGTTCAATAAACATGATTTTGCCTTTTGTAATTCGGCAAAGTCTTCTCTTAAAAGACAAATCTATTTTGATTCTTCGTTGCAGTAACTGAATTGTCCTACCAGTCAGTGTTTTACCTTTTCTATCTCTATCAAAAAGAACAATCAGTTTATCGTATTTTGCAACATAGTCTACAAATTCTATCATGCCACCAAATTTGTAATATTCTAAAATTCTTCCAGAAACTCCAATTTTTCTGAGTGCAACTGCATCTCTTTTTCCTTCAACAACTAACACGGTGTTGTTTCTAGAATTCAGTTGTCTAACAAAGTTTTTCAGATCATTGATTTCCTGCTCAGTAACAAGCACATTGTTTAGAGCACTTTAACATATTAAAGCAATTTCATTCAGAAAGTAATGATGGGTGATATTTTACTTGTACAAAATTCTAGAATAGAAAGTTCTGGTTATCTTGGTAATCTGCTCAACCAAGATGGATTTAAGATACATTCTGTTTATGCAAAACACGATAAAATCCCAGACAAAAAATTTTCACTTGTTATAATTTTAGGTGCTCCTGAAAGTGCAAATGATGATCTAGCATATTTACGTGAAGAAGAGAAATTAATCAAGAAATCAGTCGAAAAAGATGTCCCTGTACTTGGAATATGTCTTGGTTCTCAATTAATTGCTAAAACTTTTGGCGCAAATGTGTATACTGGACACAAAAAAGAGATTGGTTTCTATGATGATTTAAGATATGAAAATGGTTCTAATCTTTTCTCAGGATTCGAACAACCATTTACTGTTTTCCATTGGCATGGTGATACTTTTGATCTTCCAAAGAATGCTTCACGATTAGCATATTCCAAAGAGTATCAAAACCAATCATTTCAAATTGGAAGTGCAGTTGCAGTTCAATTTCATTTAGAGGTTGATGAATATCTGATAAATTTATGGCTTGATAAAACAAGTGAAAGACTAAAAGAAATTCCTTACATTGATCCAGAAAAAATCAGATCAGATATTGATACAAAAGTTACAATCATTAAAAACAATATGGAAATTTTTTACAATAATTTGAAAAAAATGTTTGATCTTTGACCAAAGTTTAATATACAAAATCCGGTTCACAATCAAAGTTTAATAGCAATTTTCAATCATTCCTTCTGTTGAATCCACAAGACCCTTCCTTACTTGAGATTGAATGGACGGATTTTGCGACCGTGAAACGATGGAAAGATAGACTGGCAAAAAAATCAAAGAAAGGAAGTCTTTCTGTTAGTACTTGGAAGAATGTAAAATATCACATGTCTCGATTCTTGAAATGTTCACAGCTTAGTCCAGATGAATTGATTGAAGAGTCTCTTGTGGATCCTGAAAAAGGAGAATCTCGAGTAAAGGCTTATCATACCTGGCTGGTGCAAAACGGTCTTGATTACAATGCCGCAATAATAGGTGCATATGGCCTGATTCGCGGATTCTACAGTCATAACAAGATAAACACACAGGACTGGAGTTCACCAAAGACCACGCCTAAAAAAGTGGAACAGACCGATTCAAACTATCCTTTGTTTGTAGTAAATGATGAAAACGAGCTTGATCTTAATCGGTCTTTATTGAGGGATTTTCTAGGCTACCTGAACTTTCGTGATCGTGTGATTGCTCTGTGCCTGTTATCAACGGGTTTGGATGACGGTGACCTGTTGAAGCTTGACGTTGGCTTTGTGAATAATTCGGATTCCAGGCATGACAGATTGTTTGTCATTGGGTATCGTGAAAAGACCCTCGAACCAGTAAAGACCTTCTTCAGTAAAGAGGCAACGAAGAAGCTTCGTGAGTATGTGAAAACAGAAAGATTTGATGCAAAAGACAAGGATCCTCTATTTGTGACTCTGTTGAGGGAAAGGAAACGACAGTTCAAGCTAGCTAATAACAGGAGTTTCAAGAATTCCGATTATGACGAATTACCAGCTGCTAAACGGCTCACAAATGAGATACTATCCCAGAACTTTAGAAAGGCTGCTCAGAATATGGGCATTCCGTTGCAGAAAAAAGACCAGTCCCCAATGAGGCCTAAGCGACTTCGCAAGGTCTTCAATGATGCATGTGACATTGCACGGGTTGTTGAGGGGATAAAGAAGGTATTCATGGGCAAGGTGGACCCGGCAAACAAGGAGTACTCTACAAAGAACAGGGAATATCTTGAGATTTACTACAAACACATAGAGCCGTTTGTCACGGTGTACTCCGAACCGGTAAATGAGAGTGTAAAGAAGCTAGATGATGAGAACAAATCTTTGAGGGATTCAGTGGAGGAGTTGAAACAGAAACAACAAGCTGACCGTGAATTTTTCATTGATTACATGGACTCACAGTTGAAGAAAATGAGAGAAACAGGCTATATTCCAAAGTAAGAATTCACCACATACGTTCATCGTCCTTTATTACAATTAGAATTACCAAATCATATTATGCAAAAAAATACCGCTTGGATATAATGCCTATAACTGATCAAACAGTTTTTTCTACATGAAAACAAATCCGTCTTTTTATATCATATCAGTGTTTTTAACTCAAAAAAACGGAAACATGTTATGATGAAAATAATTAATATTTCACAATCTGAGATCTGTAAGCACAGTGGCGCAATAACGGCTTTCAATAAAATGCTTGAGATAGCACCGGATCAAAACTTTTCAAGCACACA
>JAGQHF010000010.1 GCA_020431985.1 Nitrosarchaeum sp.
GCCCATGAATCACAAAATGGTGCAATACCATACTTCATCACAAGCGCCGCCTTATTGCGTTACGTATGCAGAAATTGAAGAATGACAAATCCATATAAACCATGCCTAAAAAACTTCAGATCCATCCCAATTTGCTTCAATTTTTGTTCTATTTTGGTAAAAAAATTGAACAAAAATGAGGATAGTTAAAATTGCCGATGCCTCACCAATGGATATTCTTTTGAAAGATCACACAATACTTTACAGAAAAAAAACACCCACGTCAGCTAAACTTTTCAAAAAGTCTCTAAAGTTGCACGTTAACGGGGTTTCACATAACATACGATTTTATGAACCATATCCATTTGTCGTGAAAAATTCATCAAAAGAAAATTTAGTTGACGTAGATAACAACAAGTATACGGATTATTGGATGGGACACTGGAGCTTGATACTAGGTCACGGACCAAAACCAATCAAAAATATGTTAAGTAAACAAATTTCCAAAGGATGGATGTATGGCACGGTAAACGAACAAACAATTAGGCTATCAGAAATAATATCAAAAGCAGTTCCAGTAGCTGAGAAGATCAGATACGTGACTTCAGGTACTGAAGCAACAATGTATGCTGTAAGACTCGCACGCTCCGCAACGGGGAAAAAAATCATTGCAAAGATAGACGGTGGATGGCACGGATATACTTCAGATTTGTTAAAGAGCGTTAATTGGCCATTTGATGAATCAGAAAGTAAAGGAGTGATCAACGAGGAACAGATAATTTCAATCCCATACAACAATTTGGAAAGATCTTTGGAAATTCTAAAAGAACATTCAACGGAATTAGCAGGGGTGATTATGGAACCTGTGTTAGGTGGAGGCGGATGTATTCCCGCAGATGTAGATTACATGCAAGGTATTCAGGAATTTTGCAAAAAGAATAACTCACTTTTTATTTTAGATGAGATAGTTACAGGATTCAGATTCAAATTTGGATGTTTGTACACAGAAATGAATCTAGATCCGGACATTGTTACACTAGGAAAAATTGCAGGCGGCGGCATGGCAATAGGAATAATGTGTGGTAAGAAAGAGATCATGAACTTTGCAGACACTACATCAAAAAATAAATCAGAAAGATCCTATATTGGGGGAGGAACGTTTTCAGCCAATCCATTGTCAATGGTTTCAGGATTTGCCACTTTATCGGAATTGAAAAAAGAAAAGTCAATTTACACAAAGATAAACACATTGGGAGAACTTGCAAGAAAAGAACTTACAAAAGTGTTTGATGGTAAAGTAGTGGTAACAGGAAAAGGATCTCTTTTCATGACACATTTTCTCAAAGAAGGGGTCACAGAGATAAAGAACTCAGCAGATGCAGCTAGGTGTGATTCTGAATTACTTAGAAAGTATCATTTCAAGATGATAGCAAAGGATGGCATTTTTTTCTTGCCGGGTAAGCTCGGTGCAATTTCAAATGCACATTCTAAGAAAGATGTTAAAAAATTAATTACAGCCTCTGAAACCTTTTAAGGTATTTTTTTCTCAGACATACATGAGCGACAATCAAGAAGCCTACGCAACTGATGATCCCACAAATACATCAGCAGACGAACAAGAAGATTTAGCAAAAGAAGCAATAAAGAGATTCAAAGATCTCAATCAGAAAGAAACACAGAAAGACTAAGTCCAGATTAAGCCAAACTTTCATTACCAATACCATCATACCAAAGACATGGGGTTATTTGGAAGCAAAGAGAACTCAGAAGATTTGATGTACAAAGCAGCATCATTAATGGAAAAAAACCATCCCAAGGGAGCAATTTCCCTGTTAAACAAAGTTCTAAAACAAGAGCCAAAAAACACACAGGCTTTGTTTAACAAGGGATTGGCATTGAACAAAATTAAAAAATACAATGATGCTGTAACATGTTTTGATCTATTACTGGAAATAAACTCTAAAGACGCTCAAGCCTTGAATAACAAAGGAATTGCACTTTCGGAAATGGGAAACATACCAGACGCGAATGAATGTTATGACAAGGCAATCAATGCAGATCCAAAACACGCAGCATCGTACTTTAACAAAGGAGTTTTGCTTGACAAAATCCAAGAGCATGATGAAGCTCTAATCTACCTGGACAAGACATTGACAATAGACCCAAAAAAAGACAATGCAATGTTCTACAAAGGAATCATTTTGGGAAAAATGAAAAAACATGAAGAGTCCCTGAATTGTTTTGAATTGGTATTCAGAAAAAATCCAGAACACACAGATGCGCTTTTTCACAAGGGTATTGAATTGGCAGAGTTAGGACATCATGAAAAAGCAATCAACATATTTGATCAGATTTTATCAAAACATAAAGATAATGTAAATGTGGTTTATGCTAAATCTAGAAGCGCGGCTGCATTAGGAAAACATCAAGATGCATTAGAATTGTTAAAACAGGCAATATCTAAAAACCCAAAAGTGATTCGCGCATGGGCAAGAGAAGAAAAGGCATTTACCCATATGCATAACAATGACAGATTCAGGGCATTAGTAAAGATCTGAATCTAGAGTATCTTGTTACGTACAGCATCTATACGCAATAAACCAATTTTCTTATCAGGTCCAATCAATCGAGCCTCAAAAATAGGAACATAGACTTCGGCAACCTCACGTAAAATGAATTCATCGTTAAGATCACGCACGTCAGGCTCCAGAGGTTTCTTAAGAGAAGTTTGAAGCTTTTCAATGGCAGCGTCATATGTGATTTCAGGCTTCTTTACGTTTGTGGAATTTTGCTCAAGTACGCGCAAAGGATAGTTTTCCATAGTTTTAGAATTTAATTTAAAAGGAAAATTTATTTCTCGTCCATGATGGTCAAATACCAATTCATCCTCTTCCTCAACAAAAACATGTTCTTCTAGTTGAAGATCTATCTTGTTTTTTCCATGTTTTCCAACAAAGGCCTTTTCAAGTGACGACTTGGACCGTATTGGAAACACACCGTCACCAAAAACAACCTCTTGAACATTAGAGTCGACTGAGATTGTGTGTTGCGCCTTCCTATAGTAATCTGCGACATACTTTCCGGACACCATCAATATTGACTCATAGTAAAGTTTGAGAGAATGGACATGTACTTCCTCGCGCTTGGGTTTTTTCAGTAATTTCTTAAACAATGAGGTTTTTTTGTCCTCGATAATGGCAGATGCATCTTGTTCTTCAATATTTTTTTTTAATACAATTATTTTCTGTTCATAGTTTTTAGTCAAGATTCTGAAAAAAGTATTGTAGTCAAGGTATTAAATTGATTGTAATGATAAGTTTGGAAAAATATAATACGCTTGAATAGTCATACAAGTCATGGCCGCAAAAAAGAAAGCAGGATATATTGAGAAATTTCTAAAAAAAGCAGACAAAGCGATAGAGGACGGTATTAAACGGGCTGATGAAGCTTTAGAGGATGCAGTTGAATTTGGGGCGATGGCGGCAGGACAAGCGAAAAAAACTAGTGATGAGTTAAGAAAGAAGGCAATTAAAGAAAAGGAAGAAATCAAGGCAAAGGGAATAAAAAAATTCAACGAGGGAATAACCACAGCCAAACAAATTACAAGTAATGTAGAGGATGATTTAGAGACATTAGAAAAATTAGGAAAATTAAGAAAAGCCGGAGTATTAAGTGAAAAAGAGTTTCAAGAAAAGAAAAAGAAAATTTTATCAAGGATTTAAAATGGAAAAATCAAACATTTACACACCAGGTGACAAACGAGACGTAAACCCAAATTGGTTCACAGATAAAGTACACATGAAGGATATTTCAAAGATCGGCTCAGTGGACCAAGGGATTTACCACGTTTATTTCCATCAAGGTGCAAGGACGAAACTTCACTATCATGGTGGAAATCAAGTGTTGATTGTAACACAAGGTAAAGGAAGCTTGGAGATTTTTCGGAAATTTGGTGCAAAAAAAACAGATTTTAAAATAAAACGGATCGAAAAAATCAATCTAAAGAAAGGAGACGTGGTACACATACCTGCAAAGACCTTGCATACTCATGGATCTATAGATAAAAAACAGACGTTTTCACATATTGCATTAAACATTTTTCCAAAAAAGAATTCAGAATACAAGACGGTTTGGTATGAATCAGATTTTAAATCTACGGCATCAGGGATAATAAAATAGAGTATCACAAAAAACACACAGAATCTGCGCCAACATCATAACAAAACAAAAACTCAAGATCAGCTCTGTAATAAACCGCTAACCACGCCAAATCATATGTAATTGTTTTTAAAACATAACACATCTGTAGCAAGTGTGAATACGTATCAGGCACTTAAGACATTAAACTTGAAGTCAGGGTCATCATTTGAAGAAATAAAAATAGCCTACAGAAAATTGGCCTTGGAACTTCATCCTGATAAAAATATAGACAAAAAGGAAGATGGGGAATTTAAAAGAGTAACAGAAGCTTACAACGTATTAAAGAACAACCACAATGATACAAAGTTAAAGTCAGAGCACCAAAGTAGAAACCCAAAAAATAATTTTAAAAAAAATTCACATTGGGGGGCACCCACAGAAAATGAACCGCCGCAACAAGACTGGAGTAAATTTACTCGTGAGTTTGAAGAAGGAGACCCTGAATTTTGGAAAGAATATGAAAGAAAGTTTTGGGAGGAATATAATGCACGTGTAAGATCAGATGGACGGAATGGAGAATATGAGAAAGCAAAAGAGCCAGAAATCCAACCAGAGTTGTTTGTTGATGTTGATAAGAGCTTGTGCATAGGATGCTGTAGCTGCGAAATCATTGCACCGGATGTTTTTCAGATTAATAGAAATGCAAAATCAAATCCCAAATCTTCTGTAATCAATCCCAAAGGAGCAGGGATTAACCGCATAATGAATGCGGCAGAGACATGTCCAACAAAGGCAATTAGGGTTGAAAATGCAGATACAAAAGAAAGGCTATTTCCATATTGAGTTATTTGACAAGTTTGTTGTAAGTGGTTGTCATTTCAGACTCGCTTATTTTGCATTGACCGGGAAACATACTATGAATCGGTCCAGCTGAATCAGAAGAGCTACGTGGAATCAGATGGACGTGAACATGTGGAATCTCTTGTCCCGCTTCTTTACCATTATGAATCGCCAACAACGTTGCGCCTGTCAAAGCATCAACACGTGAAATCACATCATGAACCAAGGAGAATAGATCAACATTCTCGTCCTTTGGCATGTCTTGAATTTTTGAGTAGTGGTTTTTAGGTATAACAAGAGTGTGGCCATTAGCTAAAGGGAATGCATCTAAAAAAGCGATAGATTTTGCAGTTGTCGATACTATTTTTGATTCTATATCCCCACTTGCTATTTTGCAGAAAATGCAATCCAATAACAAAACAGCAGTTTTAAGAGATATTAAGTCATCTAATCAGGGTTTGACTATAGTTCCCCATGCCAATCCTTCACCAAACTTGATATTGGTTTTACTTCCAGGAGTCAGATCACAATTGTTAATTGTTTTAGGGATGGAATCAGAGGTTTCCACGTAACATACACCATTATCGTTTGTTAGAATTACCACCTCTTCATAAACATCATCTCTAATTAAATTCCAAAATGGAAATACCAATGTAGCCAAAACTAGTGCCGCAACCGCGAATGCACCTCCAAACGCTAAGCTCATTTTTGCACCAGAGGTCAATTCCATTTTTACCACGTTCCACCGGAACCAGAATTTGGATCTAATTTTTTAGCTGGAACATTTCCATGTGCCTTTTTCATATGACGTTTGAGGCGTTCTGGATCATGAAGATCAGTTCCACATTCCTTACATTTTGTTTCGGCATCTGAAGATTCTTTTTTCTTAAAAAGTCCCATGTGCTGTTTAACTCTGAAATATATTAAAAAGTATATTGTTTGCGCGAATTTGAAACTAGTTTAGACTTGAGGTATCACAATCCAAATTACTTACAACTAAAAAACTATTCGTCAATACTTCCTCCCTGACCGTATAAAACATGCATTGTATAGGTGCTGGTAATATCTGAGAAAGATCTTATGTTGGATATTACCTTATCAATTCCTTGGGGGTCATCAGTGACTATTTTTAAAAATATATCATACTTACCCCAAATTCCATTAATTTCCTTTACTTCAGGAATTTTCTTTAATTTAGCAATGATGTCAGATTCACTTCCAGATGCACAGGTTAGCAAAACATAGGATTGCATGATCTAAATACACATTCGAACAAATAAACATGATCTAGACATCAGATTTAGTATCATAAACGGTTTTGTCAATTTAGACAAGAATAAACTGAGAAACACATTGAATTTTTTTAATTAATTTTTGAAACAGGAGGTTTAGTTTTAGATATCAGAGACAAATTGGCATTATCAATTATTTTGTAGATTATTTTGAAACAACTCCATAATAGTTATGAGTTTAGGAGAAAAAGCAAAAAAGATCAGGATGCCCAAAAAAAGAAAAGTTCTATCTATGATTTTATAAAAACGACACCACAGAGAACATGCAAAAAAACTAGATGTACAATATCACTCAAAATTATCACCCATAAATGAGAAAGAGAATTAGCCACAAGTAAATTACAAATCTAAAAGATTTCTTTTTCAACAAAAAAGGACAAACAGTAGGAAATACATTATAAAGGATATCGAAGTTGAGTCCTTATGGATTTAAAAAATATCACAGTGTTAGGTTCTGGCGTTATGGGTCACGGAATAGCACAGGTTTCTGCCACGGCAGGATATAATGTAGTGTTAAGAGACATTGAACAAAAGTTTTTGGATAAAGCAATGGAAAAAATCAAGTGGAGCCTTGACAAGCTTGTATCAAAGGAAAAGATATCAAAGGCAGAAGGAGACGACATATTTTCCAGAATAAAGCCAATAGTAGATTTGAAAGAAGCAGTAAAGGATGCACAGATGGTAATCGAAGTAGTGCCAGAGATAATGGAACTCAAGAAGAAGGTCTATGCAGAATTAGACAAGACCGCAGCGCCAGAAGTAATTTTTGCCTCAAACACAAGTACTCTCCCCATCACAGAAATTGCAAACACCACATCAAGGCCAGAAAAAGTGATAGGAATCCACTTTTTCAATCCACCTCAATTGATGAAACTAGTTGAGGTGATTCCTGGAGAAAAGACGTCTAGCGACGTTACCGCCATCACACAGAGTTATGTCAAGTCTGTAAAGAAGGAACCAGTTCTGTGTAGAAGAGATGTGCCAGGTTTTATCGTTAACAGATTGTTCATCCCCATGGTGCATGAAGCTTGTTATGTGATGGAAAGACAAAAAATTGATAAAACAGTAATTGATTCTGCTGTAAAATTCAACTTGGGCTTTCCGATGGGGATATTTGAGTTGGCAGACTTTACAGGAATGGATGTGATTCACAAGGCAACTACAGAAATGTATCAAAGAGACAAGAAAGTCATCAACCCCCATCCAACAATTGAAAAGCTGTTTGATGAAAAGAAATTAGGACAGAAAACAGGAGAAGGATTTTACAAATACTCAGACGATAAATATGAAAGAGTCCCGCTTTCTGAAGAACTTGCCGAAAAGTGCAACCCAATTCAGCTAGTCGCAAACATTCTGAACAATGCTGCTTGGCTTGTGACAAACAAGGCAAGTGATATCGAAGAATTGGAAAAAGCTGCAAATTTGGGATTAGGTCTGAAGAAACCCATGTTTGAGACTGCAAAGGAGATAGGAATTAAAAATATTGTTGATGAGTTAAACAAACTTGCACAGCAGTATGGAGAATTCTACAAACCAGACCCATTACTGATATCTATGCAGTGATAAGATCTAGAATGGTTTTAACAGCATCTTTTGGAGAATCGACTCCAATTATTTTCACATTTTTCCTGTGATCAATATAGTCATCAACATATTTTTCCGCAACACCACCAGTTCCACGTATAGCAACCATCGGTTTTTTGTACATGTATGCAGCACAAATCTCAGACAGGGTTCCCGACCCGCCACCTACAATAATTATGCCATCAGCCGACAAGGCATTCAAAAAATCTCTTGTCAACCCAATCCCAGTAGGAATTACAACATCGCAATATTCGTTTGCAAAAGAAGGATCATTCTGCGGGATTATTCCAATTGCCAAGCCATTTGCATCGTGGGAGCCATGACATGCAGCCTTCATAACTCCTCCAAGTCCACCAGTGATTAGCACACAGTCAGATTTTGCAATCTCAAATCCAACTTCATATGCAACCTTTTCATGTTCAGGAGTACAACCATTATCGTTATGCCCGATCACTAAAATCTGGAGTCGCTTTGCCATAAGCAAAAACCATCAACTGGTATCTAATATCTTTCCAACCAGTATCAACAAGTAGAAAACATATGGTAAATGAATTAGAGATATTGTGAAAGCGTAAAGGATATTAAATAATAATGCAGATTACAGGTATGCATAAACGATCAATGCCGGTTTGTTTTACTGAGAAACAATACAAGATGATTGAAGAGTTTGCCAGAAGAAACGGTATGCTCAATGCCAGTCAGGCCCTAGAAAAAATTCTAAGTCACTGACTTTTTTTACGCATTTTTATTTTATTTACATTTATAGATTGTCGGTTTAACTATAATCAAAGAAATGGGATTGTTCAAGAAAAAGCCAGAATACTGCACAATTTGTAACAAAGAGTTAACACATAAACACAAACCAAAAAGAGAATGGAACATCAAAGGTCCTTTGTGTGGCGATTGCCATTTTGAAAAATCAAAGGAATATTATGAGGGCAAGGTGCGCCAGCCGTGCGTTGAATGTGGAGTTACGCAAAAGATCACAGATCTTTGGGAACCCAGATGGCAGTGGGACATGGAGGGATTATTATGCAAAGAATGTTTTGATAAGAAAGAAGCAGGACATGAAAAAAAGAAAAACTATTGTTCAGTATGCGGTACTAAAATGGGTTTGATAAGATATAATCCCAAGGGACAATGGAAAATAACCGGTCAGTTATGCAGGCATTGCTGGGATGAAAAAAAAGCAGAACACGGATGATGAGATTTTTTAAAAAATTTACCTGTGAAATGTGTGGAAGAAAGTTTGCACACGAGGAAGAAAGGATGAACCACAAACAAATTGTTCATGGTAAAGATCTAAAGTATGATTGCAATGTGTGTAACAAATTTTTCTCAAATATGGAAGATATGAGAACACATTTGCAAAGAGAGCACAGTTACAGAAAAACAGAAGGTTAGATTGCTTTGATTGTTTTGGCTACAGGAGGTCTGACCTTAGTGAACACCCTAAAACCACAAATGCATTTTATTTCAGGCAGTCGTGTCAGTTCGGTGTTTGAAACATTAGTACCACATCTTAGACAGGAATAAACTACATCAAACGATTCTTTGCCAGATTCTTCAAAATTTTCTTCAGACATAACAATAGACCTATTTTTCGTATATTTTAAGGATTAAGTCAAGGATAATTCGATATAGACGTCATCAGGAATTTTCAGTCGCATCAACTGTCGTATCGCTTTATCGTCAGCATTGATATTGATTATCCTTCTATGCATCTTCATTTCCCATTTTTCATAGGTTTCCGTGCCATTGCCGCATGGAGACTTTCTGGTTGCAACATGTAGCCGCTTGACCGGAAGTGGTGTGGGTCCTTTGACCTTGACACCGGTCTTTTTTCCAATGCCCATGATCTCACCGCAAACACCATCTAGTTTTAGTAGACTGGTCGAAGTGAGTTTGACACGGGCAGTTTGAGTCATCTAACCCACGCATCTATGGTTTGTATTCTTCGGTAATTTCCTTGACAATTCCCGCTGCAATGGTTGCACCCATATCTCGGAGTGCAAATCTGCCCATTTCGGGGAACTCTTGGAATGTCTCGATACAAGTTGGTCTAACAGGTCTGATTTTAACAATTGCAGAGTCTCCGACTTTGAGGAATTTAGGATTCTCTTCTACAACTGCACCAGTAGCAGGATTGATTTTTTGAAGGAATTCAGTGACAGTTGCGGCAACTTGAGCAGTGTGTGCATGCATTACTGGAGTATAACCAGGAGCGATTGCAGTCGGGTGATGAATTACAATAATTTGTGCTTTGAATTCTTTTGCCACCTTTGGTGGAGCATCAGGAGTTCCAAGGACGTCACCTCGTTTGATGTCTTTTTTCTCAACACCTCTGAGATTAAATCCAATGTTATCTCCTGCTTCAGCTTTTGGCATTTCTTGGTGATGGGTTTCAATTGATTTGATTTCACCAGGTGCACCAGATGGCATTACAATAATTTTATCTCCAGCTTTCATGGTACCAGTTTCAACTCTACCTACAGGTACGGTGCCAACACCAGTGATAGTATAGACATCCTGAATTGGAACACGTAATGGCTTACCCACTGGTTTTTCAGCAACTGTGAAGTCATCAAATGCTTCAAGTAAGGTCTTGCCTTTGTACCAAGGCATGTTTTCGGATTTCTTAACTAAATTATCACCCTTCCATCCAGAAACTGGAATAAATGGGACATTTTCTAACTTGTAGCCTACAGACTTGACAAGTTTTTCGCCTTTCTCTTTGGCTGTATTGAATGCTGCTTCAGAGTAATTGCTGTCATCCATCTTGTTGATAGCAACTATTAGTTGGCTAACACCTAATGTTTTTAGCAAGAAAGCATGTTCTCTTGCTTGGCCTCCTGCAGCAATAGCAGTGTCAGTTTCACCTTCTTTAGCAGAAAGTACTAAAACGGCAGCGTCTGCTTCTGATGCGCCAGTAATCATGTTTTTGATGAAGTCTCTGTGACCAGGAGCATCAATTAAAGTAAAGAAGAACTTTGGAGTCTCAAACTTTTGAAATGCGAGATCGATGGTAATTCCTCTCTCTCTTTCATCTTTAATATTATCCATAACCCATGCATATTTGAAAGTGTCACCTTTTCCGGTCTTTTCGGATTCGGCTGCGTGTGCTGCAATGGTTCTTTCATCCACAACACCAAGATCCATCAAGAAATGACCCATAGTTGTTGATTTTCCATTATCAATATGACCTGTAACAATCAGGTTCAAGTGTGGTTTATCTGCCATATCCAATCACCATTCGAAGGGATTTATTACTGTTATGA
>JAGQHF010000077.1 GCA_020431985.1 Nitrosarchaeum sp.
CCAAGCGCCACCGCCGTAAGTCCCATAGTAGTAGCCAAGGTGAAGGGAATTGCAAACCAACACGCACCACCAAGCAAGAATCCCTTGACAGTGGAAGAGGGTTTTGCCGCAATTGCTCTTTGCCAGTAGGCTTGATCGACAAATACAGTGCCAAAGTTTCCGACAATGTTGATTATTCCAAACATTAGGCCACCTAGTGATGCCATTGTGAGATATGCACCCATTGCGTTTCCATCCACAGGATTGAGCCGTGCAGCCTCAACAAGCTTGTTGTACATGCCCTCAACACCTCCTGTAAGTTCAGAATTCATATAGACTGCAGCGACAAATGACAATATTACAACAAATATGATTATGGTGTGCATGTAATCTGCTACAAATGTGGCCTTGAGACCACCAACAAGAGTGTAGATCATAACACCTATTGGTATCAAAAACGCTGCAAGCGAAATATCCATGCCAGTCAATCCATTGACTACTGCCGAACCACCCAAAAGTAGCATTGCAGTGACAATCATGTTTGTCATCAAAGCAAAAACCAGAAACACTCGGTGGGAAGTGTTGCCATATCTTGCACGAATAATCTCCAAAAATGTGTGAGCGTTTGGAGCCTTACGCTTGAGCTCTATTGCCAAGATCCCAAACAACAAAACCTGAATGGATGCACCTGCAGCATACCAAAACGGACCACTAACGCCATAAAGGTAGGCCACAGTAGATGATTGAAGCAGGGTTGCAGCCCAAGTCCAGGCAGAGACTATAGCAGCTGCGGTTAATCCTGTCTTGATAACTCTTCCAGCAGTGTTAAACCATTCTGAGCTTGCCTCGACTCCAAGATATCTTTCTTCAATCTTTATTTCAACAGTAATTATTATTGCAAAGACCGCACCGAGTCCTACAACAATGAACCAGCCCCAGCTTTCATCCAGCACATCTCCTATAGAAAATCCCTGAGATATTGCGCCAGCTGCCTCGGCTGGTTGTGTGCTACCCGCTAATGAGACAACAGCAAGTGTCAAAATTGAAAGTAAAATAACACTGTGTTTCTTGGTAGCCACAGAAATGATTGCAACTTGAGTTACTTAGAAATTAAAAAAAAATGTTTCTTTATATGCCAACACAGGATTGGTAAAATTTTAGTCGACGTCGACACATAGGAATCAATAAAAAATCTAAAAAAATTTAAAACAAGTTGTAAAGTCGTGCCAACGATACTGTTTGGGCTGGCTTGGTAGTAACAATTTTTCCGTCAACCTTTACCTCATACGTCTCTGGGTTTATGTCGATGACAGGTGTGAGATCATTGTATAACATGTCCTTTTTACTTATTGAGCGACAGTTTCGTACGGGTACAAGTTTCTTTTTTGAATTAATTTCAGACTCTATACCCTTATCCAATGCTAGCTGCGAGGTGAACGTCAATGAAGTGGAATATTTTGTCTGACCGTGAGCACCAAACATAGGTCGGTACAGTACTGGCTCGGTAGTTGGAATTGATGCGTTCGGATCTCCCATGAGAGAATATGCTATAAAACCACCCTTTACTACCAATTTTGGTTTGATACCAAAAAATTGAGGAGACCACAATACAATATCTGCCAGTCGTCCTGGCTGTAAAGAACCAACATAGTCAGACACTCCATGAGCAATGGCAGGGTTTATAGTAATTTTTGCGAGGTATCTTTTCACTCTAAAGTTATCATTTCGTACAGAATCCTCTGGAAGATGGCCTGAAATTTTCTTCATTTTGTCAGCAGTCTGCCAGTTTCTTGTTGTCACCTCACCTACTCGGCCCATTGCCTGGCTGTCTGAAGACATCATGCTCAACACGCCAATATCATGCAATACATCCTCAGCTGCAATTGTTTCTCCACGTATGCGAGACTCTGCAAAGGACACATCTTCAGGTACCAAGGGGTTAAGATGATGGCATACCATCATCATATCTAGATGCTCGGCCAAAGTGTTGACAGTAAATGGCCTAGTGGGATTTGTCGAAGACGGAAGGATATTTTTCTCTCCGGCAATTTTCATGATATCTGGTGCATGACCACCTCCTGCACCCTCTGTATGATATGTATGGATAGTCCTGCCTGCGATCGCATTAATTGTATCATCAACAAATCCACATTCATTTAATGTGTCAGTGTGAATTGCAACCTGAGTATCAGTTTTATCAGCAACACGTAAGGCAGAATCAATTGTGGCGGGAGTTGTGCCCCAGTCCTCGTGGAGTTTGAGCCCACATGCCCCGGCCTCAATTTGCTCTAGCAGTGCAGTTTCAAGTGAATCATTTCCCTTTCCAAGAAAACCAAAATTTAATGGCAAGTCATCTACAGACTCAATCATTCTATGAATGTTCCATTTGCCGGGAGTACATGTCGTTGCGTTAGTTCCATCAGCTGGTCCGGTTCCACCACCAATCATTGTAGTTGTGCCATTACAAATTGCGTGAAGCGCTTGCTGTGGGGAAATAAAATGAATGTGACTGTCCACAGTTCCAGGGGTACAGATGGTGTGTTCTCCGGAAATTATCTCTGTGTTTGATGAGATTACCATGTCAATGCCATCCATAATGTTTGGATTGCCTGCATGTCCTATACCAGCAATTTTTCCATCCTTAATGCCAATATCTGCTTTAATAATTCCGAAAATTGGATCTATTATTATTGCATTAGTAATTACCAGATCAACTGACTCACTTCTAGAAACTCCGCTTGTTTGACCAAGACCGTCTCGGATGCTTTTCCCTCCGCCAAAAACCGCTTCATCGCCATATCTGATCAGATCTTTTTCAATCTCAATAATCAGATCCGTATCGGCAAGACGTATACGGTCACCTACGGTTGGACCAAACAAGTCAACATAAGTTCTTCTCGGAATGGTAAGCGTCATTGTAACCCCCGAAATCCTTGCTCAATAGCTTTCTTGAATGCCTCGTTGCGTTTTTCATCCAAATGTCCATTAACTAAACCACTAAAGCCATAAACTATTTTCCTACCACCAAACTCGGTCAGATCTATTTGCTTGGTTTCTCCAGGTTCAAATCTGACTGATGTGCCTGCAGGGATATTTAGGTGATATCCATATGCCTTTTCTCGTGGAAATTCCAATGCTTTGTTTGCTTCGAAAAAATGTGTATGTGAACCTACCTGTATTGGCCTATCACCAATGTTTTTTACTGCAATTGACACTACATGTTTGCCATAATTCGCTGTTATGGGTTTGTCAGACAGAAAATATTCTCCAGGAATCATTTTATCACACAATAGGATCATGGACTGTAACTAGCTTTGTTCCATCGTCGAATGTTGCCTCTACTTGTAGTGAATGAATCAGTTCAGCCACTCCCGGAAGTACATCATCACGTGATAGTACATGTTTGCCAGAACTCATTAATTCAGAAACAGTCCGACCATCACGAGCACCCTCTAGTATATGATCTGCAAGAATCGATACTGCTTCTGGATGGTTTAACTTCAAACCTCTGCTTTTTCTTCGACGTGCAAGTTCGGCCGCAACAAAAATATTTAATTTTTCTAGTTCCTTGGGGGTAAGCATCATAAAACAAAGTAATATCTCAATGTATTTAATAATTAAAAGTACAAATCAAAACGGTTAACTGATACAGAAAACTATTTGTTTTGTGCTAAGAGTTCATTCTCCAATTGGCAATATCTTCCATGATGAAGAGTTTGCAAACATGAAAGAGGGAACATATGAAGTACTCAAAGCATCACGTGTGGAACTAGAAAAAAGAATTCTTAGAAGAAGAACCGAACAGGGGACAGACATAGGTCTGAGTTTGAATAACGGAATAAAGCTCCATCATGGTGACGTTATTCGTAGCGAGGAACACATAGTGGTCATAAAGCAACTTCCAGATAAAGTAATTACGGTCAAGATGAAAAACAAAGAAAAGAAAGATGTTGGGATATTACTTGGACACATAATAGGAAATAGACATAGACCAATTTCCATTCATAATGATGAGGTATCGTTTCCAGTTCTAGTTGATTCAGAATTGGAGGTATTTTCAAAACTGTTCAGTGAAATTATGGACAGTATTTACATAAAAATAGAAGAGAAAATATTTGTACCTCACTCGGGAGCTGATGTACACGAGCATTGATGATATAGAAAATGAATTGACAATAATGCAATTGTCTGATTCTTTTTTTCCAACCGGAATATTTGCAACATCAAATGGATTAGAGTTTCTCTTTTATGAGAAAAACGTCAGGAACGTACATGATGTATTAGATTTAGTCGTAATAAATCTCAAGCAACAGATAGGCCCTACTGATTGTGTCATACTAGGTAATGTCATAGATAGCGCAAAAAAAGGAGAGATTAACAGAATTATCGAGGCCGACAACATGCTATACGCCTCAAAACTTGTACGGGATATTAGAGAGGCATCAACCAGATCAGGCATACAAGTAGTCAGGTGTGTGTCAGAATTTGTAAGAGATAGTACACTACTTCGATTCAGAGATAGCTTGATTGAAAAAAAAACACACGGAACATTTCCTGTGGCTCTTGCGGTTTGCTGTAATGCTTTGAACATAAAGAAAGAAAATGGCATGATCATAATGATGTATGGTTTTACAGTAGGCATGGTTGGTGCTGCTCTTAGATTGGGAATAATACAACATTTTGAAGGTCAGAAGATAATTCATAGTGTAAAGCCTGTAATAAGCGAGATAGTTAGAGAATATTCCAAAGTCAACTCTCTCGAGAAGATTTGGCAGTTTGCTCCACAAATGGATATCATACAAATGTCGCATGAAAAGATGGATTCTAAAATGTTTATTACATAAAAAATAAGATTGTTGACGTGATTCACATTCCACGAATTGGAATAGGAGGACCCGTAGGATCTGGAAAAAGTATGCTAATTGAGAGATTGGTTCCAATCTTGGCAGAGAAAGGATACAGTGTAAGCATAATTTCGAATGATGTGATTTCAAAGGAAGATGCAGATAGAATGAGAACCAACTTGGCTACAAACGGTAAACTTTTGCCAGAAAACTTGGTCATTGGTCTTGCAACTGGAGGATGCCCACATACAGCCATCAGAGAAGATCCATCCATGAATCTGTCAGTCATTGAGGAAATAGAGACGAATCATCCTAATCTGGATCTTATAATCATTGAAAGTGGAGGAGACAATATCACAACTACATTTAGTCCCATACTTGCAGACTATTTTATTTACATAATTGATGTTGCAGGCGGGGATAAATATCCAAGAAAAGGGGGTTTAGGAATAGAGAGTTGTGATCTTTTGGTGATAAATAAAATTGATCTTGCCCATATGGTGGGAGCTGATCTTGAAATCATGAAAGAAGATGCAGTGAAAATACGAAAACAAAAACCATTTGAATTTGTTAATTGTAAAACTGATGAAGGAATCGTAAGAGTGGTTCAGCACATAATTCATGATGTTTTGCTTGATTCTATACCAAAATCATTAGTATCACAAAGGGTTTGATGATTGAATAAAATTCATCATATCACAGACAGCTTTGTAGAAGATATTCAAGTCTACAACAACAAAATACCACAATTGGGTGTTGGCGAGTCTGGTAAGACAGGAATTCTAGATTTGGAACTTCAGAGAAATGAGAATGGAAGGACAGTAGTAACAAGACAATTCTTTGAGGCTCCATTGCATCTTCAACATGCACTGTATCCATACAAGACACTTCCGGAAATGGCTTATCTCTACATATTGTCAACATCAGGAGGTATACTTCAGGGAGACAGATACAAAACAAGCGTTTCGTTAAAAAATAAATCTCTGGCCCATATGACAACTCAAGGCGCTACAAGGATTTATGGAATGAGTTCTAATGTGGCAATACATACAATGAACATAGAGCTAGATGAGGACTGTTACTTTGAGTACATGCCAGATCAAATAATTCCATACAGAGATTCTAGATACTATCAAGAAATGAATCTCAAAATACATGACAATTCTACCTTAGTTTATTCTGAAATCATAACTCCAGGAAGAGTAGCGATGGGAGAATTGTTTCAATATGACGTGTGTTATATGAAAACCTCTTGTAGAAATCAAGAAGGAAAGATTAGATTTTTAGAAAATATGAAAATTGAACCAAAAAATCAAAATATAAACAACACAGGAATACTAGGGAAATATAGCATATTTGGTACCATCTATGTTTTGACTGAGAAAAACACAGTAAGAGAATTGGAGAAAGAAATAGAGAACAGAATGAAAAATTTACCCGAAGTTCTTGTCGGAACCTCGACCATGCCAGGCGATACAGGAATAACAATCAGATTACTAGGAAACAAGACAGAAAGGATTTCAGATGCAGTGTGTGATGTAGCAGATACAGTCAGAAGGAGAGTTATTGGAATTCCGTTTACAAAAATACGTAAGTGCTAGAATATACATTATACAGAAACCAAGAAAAAATGAATAATTACTAGAAATGCTCAGTCAGACAACACATGCGTACTTTACTTGGAATGTTTATTTATCTACGCAATGCGTTTCCTAGATATTGAGCAAAGAGGAAATAAAAAGAATTTTAGTACCATTAGATGGTTCAAGCAGTTCGGAAAAAGGATTGAACAAAGCAATATACATTGCAAAATTAACAGGTGCAGAGATTACTGGATTGAATGTGATCATAATTTATCCAACTTTGGCATCTACAGTGGTAAGATATAAAAAATTCATAACTGAAAAATCAGAAAAAATGCTAGAGACGATCAAGCAAGCCTGTGAAAAACAGGGGGTGAAGTTCACCGGAAAAATTCTGTATGGAAAGCCATCTACAAAGATCTCAGAATATGCTCAAAAAGAAAAATTTGACATTATAATTATTGGATCAAGGGGACTAAGTGGCCTAAAAAGAACCATGTTGGGAAGCATTTCAAGTGCGACAGTCCAAAAATCAAAAGTATCTGTTTTAATTGTAAAGTAATTCCCTATTCAAAAAATAAACAGAATAATGCAAAAGTCATTAGAAGGTTAGAAAGTAATCGGAAGAGATTTCATACACAATATTTATTCCAATCACAAGAGTTACTGCAGATACCAAGTATCTAAAATAGACATTCAATTTCCCTATCTTAGACGATAAAGCAAATTGCATACCAAGCAAACCACTAACGGCACCCATGCCAATGATACTACCTATCCCAAATATAAGAAGAAACAGGATAGAACTCTCAAAATTATTCAAGCTTGAAGCAGCTAAAACCACAATGCTACCACTTCCAGCTATTCCATGAATGCAGCCAATAAGCAAGGATTTGTGAGTATGTTTATGATAACCAGTATGAGAATGAGGATGTGTGTGTATTTTGTTGCCGTGACTATGTGGATGGATGTGTTGTCGTGAAAAAAATTGCTTGTTGAGAACTGTTAACATTGCCAAACCAATCAACATAGATCCTACAATCATCTCAGCGCCAGAGAAAAAATCTGCAGACATATTAATAGAGAAGCCAGTAATTGCTATGCCTATCAAAATGATGCTCGAGGTATGACCTAGTCCCCAGAACATACCTTTGATTGATGAATTAAGAGTTATTTTTTTTAATTTTATGGGAGTATTCGTTTCTGATTTATGCAACAGTTGGGTTGACATGGCACCCACATGATCAGGTTCAAATGAATGGATTAATCCAATGAACAAACCAGATACCAAAATAAAAAAAGGATTTTCAAAGTGTAATAAATTAAGAATTACATCTAACAATAAAAGTCACCTAATTACATAACGGGATTGCTTGTTCTCATAGAATATTGATTAGAAATAGGATGTAAAATGACAATAGTGCATTCAGGTAATTCATCTAGATTTACATCGAATGTTAATTTTCTCATCAATTCAGGTACGCCAATTAATACTTGGTGTGACAAAAGTAGACCAGACATTATTTCTTGTATTTCTGTAGCAGTTTTTCTATCTCTTAATAAAATACATACAGATGCAGCAAAAAAAGCAAGAGTTTCATTTATGTTAAGTTTCAAATTTCTGGCGATTTTGTTTTTAATAATTTTGATAGAATCAAAGAAAATAAACTCGTTTTCTTTCGAGTAATGAAAAACTTTGGTAAATGGCTTAATGTCAGGTTCCCCCTCAATTAAGATTGTGATTTTCATTTATCCTCTTTTTGGAATTTGTGATCTAGGATTACCAAAGCTGTAAGTATGTCCTGTACCTTTGTAATCGTGCGGTCTTACTGGGCTTCCCCCATCTAGACCTCTTTTAGTTAACGACAATCCAGCCAACAGCTCAACTACGAGTCTTTGACCCAAACCTGATGTAATTCCGCCATTATAGGAGCTCTGATCACTAACATCATATGCAGGTGCGACTTCCACCAGATCCATTGCAAATCTATCAGGATCAAACGATTTTGAGAGTAGCCGTACCATCCTAATGCCTTCTCTTGACGTAAGGCCGTTAGGTTCTGGTTCGCCAGTTCCTGGTGCATATGCAGGATCAAATGAGTCAATATCCCATGATAGATAAACTGCATCGGTACCATCATTAGCCCTGTCTGCTATTTCCTTTGCGATATAGTCAATGCCTAATTCTTCTACATCAAGCATGGTGAACCATTGAAAGTCTTGATCAGCCATCCATTTGTATAGATCAGGACCTGGCCAATATCCACGAGGTCCAACTAGTGAATAGTTCTTTCCTTTGAGGCACCCCATTTCCATTATACGTCTTATATGAGCCCCATGATCATATTTGTAGCCTGTAAGACCCTGTGGAGCACAATCTGCATGGGTATCAAAATGAATCATTCCAATGTTTTTGTATTTTTTTGCAAAAGCCCTCACATTGGCATATGTGATTGAATGATCACCGCCAAGCATTACAGGAATTCCATCTGCCTCAAGAACTTCCTTGACTTTCTGAGTCATCCTTTTGTGTGACTCTATGACATCACCTGGTGAAACCTGTACATCGCCGTAATCAACCGTTCGGAAGGTACCGAAAGGATCTGCACCAGTCTCAATATTGAATCGTTCATACGGAGGTGAGGGAATGGTGGATGCAGCTCGTATAGCACGTGGTCCATACCGTGCTCCAGGTCGTATGGTTGTACCAAAATCAAATGGTTCGCCAATAATTGCGACATCAGGTTTAGCTTCTAGAAGTTCTTTGTGACTTCTTATCCAAGGAAGATGTAAGAACGTGTTGATTCCAACGAATGGTGCAACATCTGCGCCTTTGTAATCATCTCCATAAAATTCCATGCCCATGTTAATCCAACTTTATTCCCTTGTAAAATAAATAAACATTCCAAGTAAAGTACGTTTTAAAATTAATTTGTCTGGAATAAAAAAAGAAACTTTCAAAACAAAATTAAAAGTTTTGAACGTATTATACGATTTAACTATAAAAATTAAAAATTCAAATAACATATGTTGTTATCAATAGGATCTAAGAACTCATGGTATTTTATCAACAGAGGATTAAAGTGGAAAGATTGCAAGGACTTCAAAAATTCAATTAAAGAATTTGACAAAGCATTGAGATTAGAACCAAACAATATTATTGCAAAGTTACAAAAAGGAGTATCATTATACAATATTTGTAAAAACAAAGAGGCCATTGAGTGTTTTGAATACGTATTGCTTCTAAAACCAGATCATCTGGATGCTACATTCAACAAGGGACTTGCGTTAATAGGATTGGGAAAATACGATGAAGCAATAAAATGTTTTGATAAGATTATAATTTTAGATAAAAAATTTCATGACGCATTTACGTACAAATCAATTTGTAAGAGTAAGCTTGATGACAATATGGAAGCCATATCATTGGTAGATACTGTGTTAAAACACGACCATGCAAACGTCAATGCGTTGTATGTCAAAGGCAGAATTCTAGCAAATATGAGAAAAGACAAGGAATCCATGTTTTACATCAATGAAGCGATAAGAAAAGAGGCGGATAACTCTCAGAAATTATTTGAAAAAGGTGCAGAATTAGCAAAAAAAAGAAAACATGAAGAGGCACTACAGTATTATAGTAAAGCCTTAGACATCGATGCAAAAAATACAAATGCATTAGTTGCAAAGGGATGGATACTTGATATTGTAGGATTTTCAAGAAAAGAGGTTTTTGAGTATTATGACAAGGCATTAAAAATTGATCCCAAATGTGTGGAAGCACTATTAAGAAAAGGATTAGCATATGACAGGACAGGATTATTCAAAAATGCAGTGAGATGTTATGATAAGATTTTGGATAATGAGCCCAACAACGTACAGGCATTATATTGTAAGGGAGTATCTTTACACTCCCTAAAACAGTTTAACAAAGCAGAATTGTACTGTATGAAGGCGATAGAAATAGAGCCCAGAAATACAAAGGCTCTTTGTAGTATGGTTTGGGTTCTTGAACACCAGAAAAAATATGAAAAGGCGCTTGAATATTGTGAAAAATCCATAGAAATAGAACCTAATAATGTCTATGCGATAAGCTATAAAGGAAAAATTTTGTTTATGCTTAACAGATTGAAAGAGTCATTGGAATGTTATGAGCTTGCAACCAACATAGAGCCACAAAATCAAACAGCAGTGTATCACAAAAACAAAGTTATCGAAAAATTGGAAAAAACAAAAAAGCAATTTATAAAAAAATAAAACACAGAAATTTACAATAATAATTCATGATTCGTATTTTACTGTAAAATCATGTAAATGATAGTTTTTTTGTATTCGTATTGTACGATAATTTTTTTAAAAAAAATGCAATTACATAATTTTTATATTTTACAAAATAAATTACAATCAATGGTTAAAGTAAGCACACCTGAAGAAATTGAAAGAGAGTCAAAGCGAGTTATTAGCTCACTGTATGGTGAGGTTTCTGCCTTCAGAGTTAACGAAACTTTTCAGATACCAGAAAAAGGACCACGAGTGGCATGGGATGTTCAAGTTAACTTCATGCTAAACGATTTGAAATACACTGTAGATCTTGAAATTCAAGAGAACGACGGTCAAGTAACAAATGCTAGACTCATAGACACCATGACTCCACTTTGATTTTTTTTAACATTACAGGGTAAGTAGTTTTTTTGCCTGCTTGATTCTATCCAATATTTCATTAATATAAGAATCCGCAAATCTTTCAAATGTCATGTCTTTAGTTATGTATTTATGCAGACATTGTTTTTCGTACTCATCTTTCAACCAATTGAAATCAGATTCTTTTAGGCGAATCACATGGTTTTGTGCATCAAATTTTGATTCAAACAAATTAGTTAAGAAATAACTTACAAAATTTGCAAAACACTTGATGTTGTATCGTCTTTCATATTCTTTACCCAACAGATCAAAGTGTTGGTTTAACCAATCCTTGACATCAGACCTTATAGTTAGCGTATTATACCTGCCTGACAGGTCCAATGATATTTTGTGTTCATCTACAGAATAATAGCCTAATTGTATCTCATTCATTAGTATAATCAGAGTGCTGGGCAAAAACATTCCAGGAAAAAAAGTATCAGTTAGATGTTGCAATCTAGAACTAACTGCAGGTTTCAATCCAATAGTTGAGTATCCCTTACCGGGCATGGTCTATAGAAGAAGTTAATGCTTATATCATTTTCTTGTTCTAGATTTTGGATTTTTGAATTCATTGAATATTCGCATCAGAATCCAAAACATACCTATGGAGATTGTTCCAACTCCAGCACCTATCAAGAAAGAATTGTCATCACTTCCAGTTTGAAGTAATCCAAATCCCAAGAGAATTACAATGATAGAAAATGCATACTGCTTGTCAAAAATCATCGTATTGTCTACGCCATAATAAATTAAAATATTTCTAAAAAAGTTGAAAATATGTTTCAAAAAAAATTAAAAATATCAATCAAATAGAATAGAAAATAAAGCAGGAAATAATGGAAAAATTAATGGAAAATGTACTTTACGTATTATAATTTAGATAGAAAAAGGTACTTTACATGAAATTTTCAATATTTAAATAATTTTTTTGTTTTAATTGCTTGGTGGAAATCACAGGCTTTGGCATCGCAGTTGCAATTTTCATAGCTATAACTTTGGGTGTTGGATTGCTATCTGGAAGATTAGTTAAAGACAGTGGAAAGCGATTAATTGTTGCCGGAAAAAGTTTGCCTCTAGCAATGGTTGGAACCATGCTTGCAGCTCAAGCGGTTGATGGCAATTCATCATTAGGAAATGTCGCTCTGGTTTTTGAATTCGGTTTTTGGGCAGGAGCTGTAATTCCATTAGGTTTGGGATTATGTCTGTTCATAACTGCAGTATTCTATGCAAAACCATTAAACAAAATGGCGATGATCACTCTGCCTGATTTTTACTTCCGAAGATATGGCAATGCCGCAGAAGGAATATCAGGTGTTTTAATGATCATCAGTTTTTTAGTTCTTGTTGCAGGCAATTTAGCAGCAAGTGGATTTATTCTGAATACGGTTTTTGGAATAGATTACTTCTGGGGAATTCTCATTTCCTCACTAGTAGTCGTTGCATATACAACAGCTGGAGGACTTTTTGCTTCAGCATATACTAATTTGTTTCAGGTATATTTGGCGATTGGTGCATTTTGGGCCGGATTCTTATTTTTTGCAGGAGGGTTTTCCGGTACACCTTGGGATACAATCTACAATAGTGCGCCGCCGGAATTTTTGGATTTATCAGGTTTGTTTGATATCGCCAATGGAGCACTGATTAATTGGGGAGCAATTCTAGCTTTGGGACTTGGGGACATAGTAGCATTGGATTTTATGGAGCGAGTATTCTCAGCTCAGTCTCCAAAAACTGCAAGAAATGGTTCTTTGATGGGAGGTGCACTAACAATATTTACAGTTGTGCCTACAAGTATGTTAGGAATAGTGGCAGTTTATTATTTGCCTGGAGATACATTGCCAGATCTTGCTTTGCCGCTGTTGGCAACAGATCATATGCCGTTTGCCATAGGTGCTGCAATACTAATGGGCGTAATCGGAGCATCCATGTCAACAGCAAGTGGAGGTTTGCTTGCAATATCAAGTGTAATTTCAAGGAATATGATATCAAGGATAATCCGGAAAAGATGGCTGGGAAAACCATCTACGGATGACAGAACTCTGCTAGTAATAACAAGACTTGTCATAATCCCAATGATGGCAGGCGGAACCATCCTAGGTTATCTCATTCCGGCACCTGGAATTTATCTAATTTTGGCCTTTGACATAGTATTTGCAGGGGCATTTGCACCACTGACACTAGGACTATTTTGGAAGAAAGCAAACATGCCTGCAGCTATTGCATCGCTACTGATAGGTTCATCTCTTAGGCTATTCTTTTTCTTCACCATGCCTGAAGAATGGGCAGGCTTAGACACCATGATACCGCCAGTTATATCGTTCATAGCATTTTTCATTGTAGCTTTGGCCACACAAGGAAGATATCCTGGCAAGCTTAGACATGATGTTCGTGACTATGTTCCACCAGAAGAGGACGTCATACTAGGGGAGGATTTAAAACACTTCAAGGAAAGTACGCCGGGGGTGTAATTGATGATGCGAATCATAATTTCATCATATAGTTTCAGATATTCGAGAATCGGTAATGACAAAATGCATGATTTTAGAATCAGGTGAAATATCATGAAATATCCAGATCTGCTAAATCACGATATTTCACGTGTAGGTTTGCGTGAATCCAGAATGTATAATTTGATTGCAGGTAAGCTTGTTACAGACATTGTTCGGACATCACTTGGTCCACGAGGAATGGAAAAAGTATACATCGACATTCTCGGTGAGGAAACAATTACAAAACACGGAGGAGCTTTTCTAAGAAAAGTAGATGTAGATCATCCTGCTGCAAAAGCAGTCATTGAAGCAGTAAATACTGTAGATACTCATGTTGGAGATGGCACAGTATCAACCGCAGTATTGATTGGAAGTCTGCTGCAAAATGCAAAACAGATGTCAAACATGGGAATTTCTACAACTACAATCATACGTGGTTATGAACGTTGTTTGGATTATGCATTAGATGCAGTAAATGAAATTAAGATAAAGGCCAACATAAAAAACCAGAAAACCATGAGAGATTTGCTAGTCACTTGTTTGGAGGGAAAATCTATTTTTGAATCACATGATGATTCCACAAAGATTGTAGATATAATCTTGGAAGCAATTTTGTCCGTTGCAAATCTTGAAAAAAATCAGATAAACATTGATGACATAAAAATAGAAGAAAAATCAGGCAATAGCAATGACACAGAACTAGTAAGAGGTGTGGTAATAGACAAGACAATAGACAGTTCATCAATGCCAAAAGTCATTGAAAATGCAAAGATACTACTGATAAATGAACCATTAGAAACATTTAGAACAAAAACTGAATCAGAAATAGAGATAACATCACCAGAACAAATGAGAATGTTTACCAACCAAGAAAATTCCAATTTGTTGGAACTGGTGAAAAAGATTGAAGAATGTGGTGCCAGAGTAGTTATATCCAGAAAAGGAATTAATGAGTTTGTACAAGCAGAACTTGCAAAGAAAGGCATAATCACTATGAGGAGGGTAAAATTCAATGATCTTTGGTGGTTAGAAAAAGCTACTGGTGCAAAAACTTGTGAAAGTCTTGAAAAGATAGGACAAACTGAACTAGGTTTTTCGACGAATGTTTATGAGAAGAAGGTAGGAGTGGACAGGATGGTTTTTGTGGAATTGGGAAAAGACGCCAAAGCGGTAACTTTGTTGTTAAGAGCTACATCCAAGAGACAATTGGACGAATTTCACAGAAATGTGTTAAATGCATTTTATGTGTTAAGAAATTTTATTGAGAATCCGTATATTGTTTACGGTTCAGGCTCATCAGAATGGAAAATAGCACAAATGAGCAAGGAAAAAGCACTGTTTCTAGAAGATAAAGAACAGATAGTGGTTGAAAAATTTGCAGAATCATTAGAAGAAATATCATTGACATTGGCACACAATGTTGGAATGAATGTTTTAGACACGTTGACCGAACTAAAGACAAGGGATCAAACCAAATGGTGGGGAATAGACCACGTACACAGAAAAATAAAAAATGTTTCGTCAAGCCAAGTGATTGAAACGGTTTCTGTAAAGCAACAAGTTCTAAAAACCGCAGTGGAGACAACAAACATGATACTAAATGTTGACGATGTTTTTATGAAGGATCTTATAGATAACACACATTGCCATATTGATGGAACTGTTCATGCTCATCACGACGGAGGTAAAGCACACAATCATTTTGAGCAAGAAGGATTAGAACAAAGACAGATGCACCATTACTACTAAACGAACATGGCAAATTGGAAAATATGATTTTAGCGTAAATATTAAAAATTACTTTGATAATATCATGCGAAAGATGTCAAAGTTTTAAAAAGAAATCAATAAGTGAAAACGAATTATTCAAAATCATGATGGATTTTTCATTTTATTTTGCATCAACCACTCAGGAATAATTACAGCACGAATGAATTCTTGTAGAGTTACGCCTCTTTTTGAAGCCATTTTCCTAAGTTTTACATGTACAGAATTATCAAGTGTCATGAAAAATTGTTGTTTTTTTTTATCCATAAAAACAACTGTCAGCATATTGTTAAAAATATTAATTTATAGAAAAAAATGTAATAATGCAATTGATTTATTTTCTAGTCGACGTCGACTAGGAGACAAGAACGTGGTAAAAACCATCAATCTATTTAATTCGGAGATCATGGTTCAAACATAACTAAAGTCATTTGGACATACTGATAATGACATACAACAAAATCAAGATTGTTTGGATTATAGCAGTACTTTCCGTTTCTGTAATATCTTCTGTAACAACGCAATCCTTTGCACAAGAGAATGGTGTTGGACAGTATCAAGAGCGTCAAGACGCAATGAATGCGCAGATGAATCTTTTTTCAAAGAATGCAAGTTTCAATGAAGGATCATCTGAAAATGGTTTTAGTAGAATTATTTCAAAAGCTGATCCAGGCCTAGGGCACGAACAGCATCAATTAGCAGTAATAATGCCCATCGATAATACAGAATATACTGGAACATTACACTATTCCGCTTCTGAGCCTGTTCAACTGGTAACCCTAAGAGGACCATTAGAACCAGGGGAGGAGAAAGGAAAAACAATATGGACACAAGACAACAAGGTATTCTACGAAATAATTCAAGTTAATCAGTATTCAACAACCGGAAAATGGCAATTTGTTGGAAATGCTCTTGCCGCACACACGTTCAAAAGCACACCATTCACCATCGATTACAAGATAGAATATGAAGAAGTAGGGGAAGAACCCATAATTCCAATAAAAAGTGTGAATGACATAATGATAAGTGCTGAGTTCAGCTTTGATTCAGGCACTGTGATCATAGACACCTTTAAAGTCTTCAAGCAATTGGCTGGATATGACAGACAACAACCTCAGGTAGTACTGCAAGGAGTGGTGGGCGTTGAAAAAAGCATTTTGTACAGGGCAGTGGACACTGAATTTGACAAAGGTGCAGGCAGGAATTACGGAACAGCACATCAATTCTCAGAATTTGGAATGACGATAAACTTGATGCAAGAGGATCACCCCATAAGAAAAATCACATACAGGGAATGCGATATCACAAACTACACTATCGATACATTATATGATAATGATTATAGTTACAATCGTGCATCTGCATTTGTACTTGTTGATAATTTTGAGTTCTCATGTAAAGGGATGCAGCCATACCATTATGATTACCAGAAATATATTGATGAGTACGGTTTGGACGCTGTAATGAAGATGAAGGGAATGGAAATGGTCCCAAAGACCTACAGAGACTACGGGGCAGACTAGCAATAGTCAAAACCTAATTTTTTATTAAAATGATTCTCTGTTGAATAATGTGATATTTTTCATATGTTATTCTATACATAATGATCCAAATCAAATTTATCATAAAAGGAGACAAAGTGACAACAAAAAAACAAATTCAATTCTGTAAAAGACATGAAAAAGATCTAGAAATAATACATGGTATCACAGTTGAAGGCATAGATAGAAACAATACAATCACCTTAGAACATATAGTTGTAATTTGTTGTTTTATTGCTGTTAATGAGGTAAGAAAAAACACTGCTGTCGATGTCATTCAAAACATGTTACAAGATGAGATGGCAAAGCACCACAATCAGATTCGGATGTTGTGTATCAAATGGGTACAAATGGAGGTAGTGGTAGATCGTATTTCAAAAAAAGTTATGGAATTTACTCTAAAAAATAATTAGTCTAACAAAGTCACTGGTTTGGACGAAATTTTGAGAACATTATTGGTTACATGCCCCAAATTCGAGGTAGATTTTCCCAGTCCTTTTTTGCCCATCACTATCATGTCTACTTTTAGCTTGTTTGCGAGTTCTACAATTTTTTCTGCAGGATCACCCATCTTAACAATTCTCTTGTAGTCATTGATCTGTTTCGGTACGACAACACTTCTTAGAATCATCCTGCCCTCATCTTGAATCTGTGTTGCTAGTTCTTCGTCTATGCTTTCTTCATCTTCAATAGGCCATTCAATTACATGAAGTAGATAAATTCGGACCCTTGATGCACCCCTAAAAAGATAGTTTGCATGATAAAGAGCATTTAGAGATTTGGCAGATCCATCAACAGGGACCAATATTTTCATTATTGGGAAATCATCATGTTGACGTGAATGATCTTCTTCAACGTATTGAGACTTCATTTTTATCTTGTGAAGTATCTCTTGTATACTTTTTCTGGCCTCAATCAGTGGAAGAAATATAATTATTCCAGCTGACCCAAAGGCCCAAACAACTGCAAGCCATATCCACAAATGAAATGATTCTTCAGTAAACACGAATTCTGTAATATAAAATGATGCTGGCCAGACAATTACAAGAAAAACGGAGATTGAAAATCCAATGCGCTTGCAAAATTTTAAAGAACGCTGAAGAAGTTGTTCATCAGTATCCTGTCTGAGCATGGAACGAACCTTGTCATCGATTACAATTATTTTTTGCCTCATTACACCAAAATCAAAATTTTCAGATTTAATGATGCTTCCCATAAGAGTAATTCCCAAACTTACTGTTATTGACGTAAGATTCCCAATCAACAGAGTTATGAGATCCCCTGTTGAAGACAAAGTGATTTCACCAAAGAACAGCTTAGATGACGCCAGCCATGCAATGATTCCAGATACAAGTCCTATAATGGCTCCAGATGTTGCTGCGTGTTTGTTTGTTTTTTTCCACAATAAAGCAAAGGATATCGGTGCAACTGCCGAGCCTATCAGAATTCCCATCATTAAATAGACATACTGCAAACTAAAACCAGAATGGAACAAGATGGAAGCAAGAAATCCCATTCCAATTCCAAATCCCAGAATGGCAAATCTCGATATCCTCATAAGTTCACGTCCTGTGGAAGAAGGCTTGAGATAAGTGCGGAATACATCATAAGTAATCAGAGATGAAACACTTACCAGCTGAGAGGAACCTGCTGCAGTGACAGCCGTAAACAAAATTGTAAGAATAAGAATAGCCCCAACATCACCCATAAGATTTGCGGCAGCTGTTGGAGCAACCAATCCCAATCCAATTTCATTATCTGTCAAAGTAACATTAGTAGCCACAGCAGCCAAGCCAAGCGTGGTTGCAAGTGTAAATGGAATTGCAAACCAGGCAAGGCCACCAATAATAAAACCACCAGTAGCTGCTTTTGGTCTAGATGCAATTGCCCTCTGCCAATAAGACTGATCAACAAAAACGGTTCCAAAGTTTCCTACAATATTGATTACTCCAAAAATCAGAGCACCCATTGATGCCAGGGTAAGATATGTTCCAAATGCGTTTCCTTCTACAGGATGAATGATTGACGCCTGCATGAGTTTATCATACATGCCAGAAATACCACCTATCTGTGGATTTGTAAAATAAATTACTGTCACAAATATCAACACCACTATAAAGATCAAAGATGAATTCAGATATTCTGCAAAAAACGTGGCCTTTAGTCCACCAAAAACAGTGTAAAGGATAATCCCTACTGGAATCAAGAAAGCTGCTATTGTAATATCTATTCCAGTAAGAGAATTAAGAGCAGCTGAGCCTCCCAAAACAAGCATTGCAGTTACAATCGTGTTTGTCATTAGTGCAAAAAACAGGAAAACTTTGTGTGAGAATTTTCCAAATCTAACATAAATCATCTCAGGAAATGTGTGTGTCATTGGTGCTTTTCGTTTTAGCTCGATTGCAAGAATTGCAAATAGGATTACCTGTATACTAGCTCCTGCGGCATACCAAAACGAACCTGCCAGACCAAACGCATAGGTTACTGTTGATGATTGGAGAAGAGTTGCAGCCCAAGTCCATGCAGAAACAATTGATGATGCGATAAGACCAGTTTTGATGGTTCTCCCAGCAGTGTAGAACCATTCAGATGTTTTTCTTGTGCCAAGCCACTTTGTTTCAGCCCTTACCATAAGCGTGACAGATAATGCCATAGCAAGGCCTACACCAAGAAGTATTAGATAGCCCATATTTTCCGATAATATTGAAGTCACTGGATATAGCATTCTAGAACAGATATTAAAACAGAAATATCATGTGACCAGAACTTACGCATCTGTGATTAGTGAATTTGTTAAATAGATCAAGTGGTAATGGGTGTTATTGGTAGATAAGATAGATGAACTGATAATATCCGCTCTTTCACAAAACTCTAAACAGGGAACATTTGAGATTTGGGATTTTTTGAAGGGATTTAATTATAATTTGACAGAAGAGGAAATTGAGTCAAGAATATCCAAGCTTGAAGAAGATGGAGTAATTAACGGATACACGATAACCGTCAACACTAAAAAAATTCCACGAAAAGTCATACGTGTGGATTTGGTTACATTTAGAACTTCTCAAGCACTTCCCAAACGCTTGGAGGGATTGAAAAAATATCTAAAAGATGCACCATTTGTGATGTTCTCAGGTAAAACTCGTGGTGGATATGATTGGATTACAATAAAGTCATTTTTGTCAAATGAAATGGCAGATGAAGAAAACGATATTTATCGTAACTTGTTTGGAGACATAATTCAGACATATGAGGTGTATGACTTTATTCCACAGACTGAAGCGTCAATTTATGCATTGACATACACCGAAGAAGAGTATAAGAGATTTCTAAAGGAATGGGTGCCGCCATTTTTGGGGTCATGAGAAACAGAATCACTTTGAGAATGTTTTCTTGAATTTGATTGTTTCATCTATCATGGAGTGAGTTTGTAATCTAAGGCCCATCAGAAATTTAACTAGGTCTACCCTTGTCTTGGAATTGATACCATGTGCATCCTCTATTAAATCATCGAGTCTAGATAGAGTGATTTTGAGTGCAAGGTTACTTTTCTTAATAACATTAACCGACTTTGAATTGCAATCAGGTATTGGTTTGTAAGGGTCAGGATCCTTTGCAATCCTCTTTTTCATTAGACGGATTTGTTTTACTGTAAGACTGTTATTGATTATTTCATCTACAAATTCACCTTTTATGGAATTATCAATACCAGTTAACTCAAGGGCCTGGCTAACACTCAGACTGTTGTGAATTATCTTTTCTCTAACGGAATCTGGGAGTTTCAATAGCTGCATTCGGTGAGAAACATACTCTTCACTTTTTCCAATTTTTTTGCCAAGATCACTAACACCACCCCAACCATACTCATTAACATACTTCTGGTATGCCTCAGCCTCTTCAATGGGGTCCATTGATTTTCTCTGAATATTTTCAGTCAGTTGTATTTCATACGCCTGTTTGTCAGTCAGATCCCTAATTTTACACGAAATAAACCTCCAACGTAGTGACTTGCAAGCAGTAAACCTTCGATGACCTGCAACTATCTCAAAGCCATGTTCTAATGGCCTTATCACGATAG
>JAGQHF010000078.1 GCA_020431985.1 Nitrosarchaeum sp.
CCACACCATTCAGCTGAATATTCGTAAAGTTCTTCCTTAGTCATTTTCAATTCCTTCAGCAGTTGAAATATTTTCTGCCTTTGGTCAGCACTTATGTTATATGTAAGTAGTTGCATTTGTGATGATATTTCAATTATAAAAATAAATTAAATTGATTATTGAAGTTTGTTACTCGCTTAATTGCTTCCCTATAATAATCTTCATCCTTTTCAGTAATTAAATATTCAAACCCGTAGTCTATACAGGCAATTGCTAAACTACAACTTCCCCCATGAGTGTCAAGTATCTTATCACCTTGTTTTGCATATTTGTCTAATAACCATTTATAAAGTTTGACGGGTTTTTGGGTGGGGTGGATTGTACCGTCTTTCAATAATTCCACCCTGTTAATTATTGTTCGCCTTAACGCAACATCGAAAGAAGTGAAAGCTAATTCTCCGTCTGACATAGATAAATCTTGTCCTTTGTCCCAAAATACCCAACCCATTGACGATGGAATAAACTCTGTGAAGTAATTTGCACCCCAGATTATTTGGTTGTTAGACACCCTAAATAGTTCAGCAAAATATTCAGCACTCGGAAGTTCATTATCCCATTCTTTACTCTGGTGATGTTTCCGTTTGTGTTTTGGGTTTTTAGTGAAAGTTTCAGACTGCCCTGCCCTGCCTATCCCATAAGGCGGGTCAACAATAGCCAATTCAAAATACTTGTCTGGTATCTCTTTCATCACGTCCATACAGTCAGCATGTAATATTTGATTTAAGCTATACTTCAAGCTTCGTTTTATCCTTTGCTAATTTTTTAATGTCTTCAAGCTTCACTTCATCAATGTGTTCATCGTAAAGTTCATCCTTCGTCATCTTCAGTTCATTAAGAAGCTGAAAAGACTTTTCTTCGCTGTTCCGGTGATATTTTGTATGTCAGTAGTTGCATGATACTTTATTCACAAATATTATAGATTGATTCACACGATGGCTTGTCAAACAGTTCTTGTTGTTCAGAATTTACATTTTTATATTTTAAGACATCATCAATCATTGGATATTCCTTGTTTGAGCAATGCTGTTTAGGGATATAATTCGGCGGAAAAAAACTTCTTCCAATTTCACTTTCTAACTTTCTTATTTCTTCAATCCTTTCAGGAAATTTTTTGGCTATATTGACAATTTCCCCATGACGGCACATGACACATGGGAAGCATCCAACCCTGCTGAATCCTTGCTTGTAAAGTGGGTTGGGCTCAAACCCATTTGATGCGATGAAAGAAAAGACATCTTCAGCACTCCAGTCAAAAAGCGGTCTTTCTACTTCAACAGAAAAATTCTCAATGTATTTCAAAACATCCTTTCTTCTGTAGTCGTCATAAACAGGTTTACCATTCTTGTATTTCTTTGGAACTGTATAATATTTGAAATATTGACAATGGGAATTCATCTGTGATCGGGATTTTGATTCATCGCTTCTTATCCCTTGATACACAATGCAGTTTTCATTAAGAGATAAAATAAAATCAATCATCGGCTTTACTTTAAGTTCACTTGTGCAGAAACGTGCCATTGTACTAGGAACTCGTTTTCTTTTAATTGATAAATCCTTAAAGTCTGAATATTTCGATGACTTGAGTCTAACAAATTTCAGGTTTGTTTGTTTCTCAATGTATTGAATATGTTCATAAGTCACTGGTGATTCCCATCCAGTATCACAAAATATTACAATCAAATTCTTACTGCCTTTGGATTTTAAAACCCACAGCAAAAGTGCCAAACTATCTTTTCCCCCTGAAAAAGCAACTATGTTCTTCATTTCCTCTACTTTGTATTTTTTATATAGTGAATAAATTTATCAAGGTCTTCCATGCTTATGCTGTCAATGTGTTCAAAGAATTTTTCAAGCTTCGCTTCCCGGTCAATGTCGCAAATGATGTGACAAGCTGTCCTGCTTTGGATCAGTTTCTTAAATTCATCAAGTTGTGTTGGTGTTACCATGATTTACTTTAAAAGTTTATAGCTGTTTGAACATCGCCTGACATTTCATGATATTTGTTTGTTAGAACCCAACAAACACATTCATATCCGGTGTCAGAATTTTTATGCTTAAGTGTTGAGTGCGAAGCGACAAACCCGGCTTCTTTCAGTTCGTTGATCCTTCCACAAATAGTGGATTCCTTCACATCACATAATTCGGCTAATTCAAAATTAGCTTTTGGCATTTCCTCTAAAGCTTCGCATATCTTCCTGTGCAATGATTTAATTTCGTTTACATGCGAAATATAATTCAAGTAGCACTTCTTCTTGTTTTCTTCTGAATAGTAACCGGGTCTTGTCATGGCAATAAAGCAAAATTATTGTTTGTAAAAATTTACCTGATGTCTTCTGAGACATCAAAATCAATTCTCAGGTTTTCACCATCGAAGTCCATAGACTTTAATTCAAACTGGTGAATCCTGACAATGTTATCTGCAAGAAGGTTGTTCACTGCCGATTTCATCACTTCTTCAGGTACTCCCATAGTGAACTCTGTTCCGTTACTGTCTTCTACAGTAACATTATAGGCACTGACAAACCCTTCCTTGACCTCTGTGACCTTAATCCTTTGGCTGAAATGATAAGACAGTGTGTCAAGAAGTGAATCAGTGCCAAGCACCAATATATTATTTCCTTTAAGCATTTTTGTTAAGTTAAAATTTTGAAATAGGTTTCTTTGTGGCGATCAAAGACATCCAATGCAATCCTGAA
>JAGQHF010000079.1 GCA_020431985.1 Nitrosarchaeum sp.
ATACATTTCTGTAGAATCTTTAAAATCATATTTGGAATAATCCATGTCAAGATTTTCTGTTGCCATGTTCGACATAACTCCGTTATATTATAAATACATGAGGAAAAATAGGCACAGCTAAATAGCTTTAGCTTATCTCAAAAGTTGAGATAATGAGAAATTTCTGGGACTTCAGATCTAGATATGTCAGATATGCACTAAAAGACATTACAGTCATTGAAATTAGAGTACACAATAAGATTCAAAATAAGATTCAAGTTCGGGTTAGAATTGAAGCCAACATTGATAATCATTATAGAATCTCAAGTAATATGGCAGTAAATTATTTTACGCGTTAATGAGTTTACAAATAATTGGTTGAATCATAATTCTCTTTAGACAAGAAAAATTATTTTTGGTTTTGTAAAAATTAGTTTTTTAACCAGTTACTAGTTCAATGATTGTTTTGCAGAAGCAGATGCTTCTGGTGGAGAGTTTATTGGGTCTACAGTTATTGTTACACTGTCAGTATCTGCTCTACCATTATCATCATATACCTTTAGTTCAAAGGTCAAGACTTTGATTTCGCCATTTGCCACAATAGGAGTAACAAATGATGGAGTAATCGAGGTTGTTGAAGACAACGTTACAGTCTCACCTCCAGTTTGAGTCCACATGTATGACAATGGTTGATTTTCGGGGTCAAAGCTCTTGCTTCCATCTAGAGATATTCTGACATTTTCATTTACAATTCTGTCGATTCCTGCATCTGCCACAATATCCAAATTCAACACATTTCTGACTGTCAGGTTAAGACTGTCAGAGGAGGTGAATTCGCCATCAGATACAGTACATGTGAGTTCCATAACAGAATCTGTTACAACAGCAGGAGTTGTGATTCTAGTTGCAGGACTGGAGCTTTGGTCAATTACAACTCCAGATTGAGTAGACCATGAGAAGTCAAGAATATCTCCATCAGGATCATTAGCTGTACATAGCAAGTCAATGCTACTATTTTCATCAACTACTCTATCAGGTCCAGCATTTACAGTAGGAGCACTGTTTTCTGGTACCACGAATATTACAACTTGATCAGAATCGCTCTGTTTTTCTGAATCAGTAACTGTAAGCTCAAAGGAGAGACGTTTTGTTTCAGTTGGCAAGACTTCAGGTGCTGTAAATGTAAATGAAGGGTTTGTGTTATCAAATGTCACCTTATCTCCTGTAAGCTGTTTCCACTCATAAGTAAGGGCATCGCCATCCACATCATTACCAGTTCCTACAATTGTGACTTCAGTTCCTCCAATTACTCGTTTATCAGGGCCCGCAAAGGCTCGAGGTGGAGAATTAATTGTAGTAATAGTCACATTAACTTCATCAGTGTCATAATTGCCATGATCATCTGTTACAGTTAGCTCAAAAACCAAGTTCTCGGAATCGGTGGAAATCATAGGGGCAATAAAGTAAATTGAAAATGATGCGCGTTCATAAAACTCTATTTCCATTCCAGATTTTTGTGCCCATGAATACTTTAGTTTATCACCGTCTGGATCAGTACCAGTTCCCTCCAACCTAACAAGAACTTTTTCTAGCACTTGTTGATCTGGGCCTGCATCTGCTACAGGTGGGCCATTAGATGGAATCACTTTGACCATAGCCAAGTCATTAGCGTAACCACTGCCTGGTGCATAGCCAGTTACCATGAAAGATAATAGTTCCTCATTATCACCAACTTCAGGAGCAACAAATTGGACCTGCTGTCCATTAAATGAGCTAAGTTCTACGGAAGTACCAACGAGCTGAGCCCATGAATAACGAATTGGTGAATTATCATGTGTTTTTCCTGTTGCACTTAGTGTTACAACTTCTCCCTCAGTTACAGTTTGAAGTGGGCCAGCATCAACAGAAATTAATCTATTATCAATAAGACCAGTGAACGGTAAAACATTAACCGTGTCACTAGCAATTCCGCCAAATCCATCGTTGACGGTAATTTTAAAGGTAATAACTTCAGTTTGAGAGTAATCTAAGTACATTGGTAAGAAAGTAAGGTACTTGGTTTCGTTGGATTCAACATCTACCGGCTGACCTGCCAATTGTTCCCATTGATAAGATAGCATGTCACCATCTGGATCAGATACAGTTGGAATAATGGTCATCGCATTAACAGAGGGCAAAGCAACTAAATCTTTGCCTGCATCAACGTATGGGGTGTGATTTACGGGATTAACAACAATTTCAACTACATCCGAGCTGCTTGCTCCAAATGGGTCAGTAACTGTCAACTCAAATGTTAGGACTTTAATCTCTCCATTTTTTACCTCAGGGGCCATAAATGTTGGTTCTGGAACAGTGTAAGAGGACAGAGTTACAGATTCGCCATAAATTTGAACCCATTGGAAAGACAGACTGTCTGAAGTATCTGGATCGTATCCTTCGCCAATTAAGGTAACTAATCTATTCTCTACAACGTTAACAGATTCTACTTGAGCAAAAGAACTAGAAATGGTACCAGCTACAAAAAGACCAAAAATCAAAGGAAGCAAAAGATAGGGTTTCACTACACGATTGATGAAAGAGGGGTATATTAAACATTATTCATAAAAAGGTAGACAGAGTGAGATCCAGATCGTAAGTTTTCTCATAAAGTTCAAGTAAGACTATTTTTAGAACAATTTGTCTAGTTTTGTCTTCTTTTTGATCCTAGATTAAAAAGTCACAAATTACAGAATTTGGAGTAAGAACAACATCAGAATGAGAAAAATCCTGTCGTGTGTCAGATCCATGCCGGTTCATATACAAGGTACCAAACGGTCAACACAAAATTTGATTAAATTATTCGCAAAAAACATCCTAAGTCAACGATGAATAAATTTTGAATTGCTAAAAATACTAGATCGTGATTGTTTGAGGTAATTTCAAAATACCACACAAGGTGTAATGGTAAATGAGATCGTGCAAGATGTATTGTTCAAGTCGGACATCATAATCGAAAATGAGAATATTTGGAGCCATAATATTCGTAATCAAGTATCAGGACTTCTTTCAGGTAAAGAAAACTCAGACATTTCTTGAATTAGGCTTGAGTATAGATTAGATCTTTTATATCTTTCACGATTAACTAAAGAGGAAATATTTTGATCTTTATCAGATATTTTTTCCAAATACCAAATAAAAATATCACAATCGTGGATTTTTCCTAATGTTTTTTGTAAATGTTTGAGATTAGAGATTAGATTTTGATAGGAATCTTTTTTCTCTATTTCTAAGATATAACGTAATTTTTTAATGGTTTTACGTAGATAATGAAGTTCATCTACTTTAGATTCATCCTCAACAACTATTGGAGCATATTGTTCAATCCTATTGATCAGTGTTAATACTTGTTTTTCAAATTTTGAGTGAATTGAATCAGTCAAGCGAAATCGTGGTGTTTTGAGTTTAGATAATTTTTTGGCTAGTTTCTGAATTTGTGAGAGTTTCTTATCTCTTTTATTGAGTAGTAAAACAATAATTTCTGAATCAGACTCAAATTTGTATTCAAGGAATTTTTCTATTATTATGTCATAATCACGAATTTTGCTATTCATAGAAAAGAGTTTTTTAAATTGCTTGAGATATCTTTCAGAAGACTTTGTTTTAGATGACTTGGGAATGATAAAATAGGTAGATTCTAGTCTTCTAATTGAGATTCTCAAATTATGGATATTTTTTTCTGTGGGTTTGTTCAGATAAGATGCTAAGTTTTTACTAACTATGTGGTTATTCTGAAAAAAAATGTCAAAAAGTAAATTTTGTGAAGTCATGAAGTCTTGGACAAAAATCTATTGATCTGTTTTTGGAGAGATAGTGTTACTTGTTCAACAGGTTTGTTTCCGTCAATAGATATCAATCCATATTTTTGTTTTAAAAATTCAAATTCTTTTCCTAGTTTCTCCTGATAAAGGATAAAAGATTCAAACATGTCATTTGACAAACCCATGTCAGCTCCAGATTCATAATAATCTAGAGATTGCCGTTTGGCAAAAACTCTATGAACAAGTTTGAATGGGTCTACATCCAAGTAGAAAACCAAATCAGGAACTGGGGCAAAACTGTACAAATTTGATGACCATTGTCTTTTAATTCCACGTACTGTGTTCCTTGCCATTAATGTGTAGATGTAACGATCAGCAAGCACCACATAACCTGCTTGAAGAGCTGGGATGATTTTGTGTTCCAGTTGATCTGCAAAATCTGCAGCATAAAACAAGGCACTGGTTCGTTTTCCCAATGAGACATTTCTTTTAGCCTCCAAGATTCCCTCTCCGATTAATTCAGATCTCTTTAACCCAGTATTTAGAACGGCAAATCCATCAGCTTCCAGTCGGGTTGTAAGTAGTTCAATTTGTGTACTCCTGCCGGAAGCATCTGGACCTTCTATTACAATTAGTCTTCCACTGATTTCAAGATCCTGTAAATAAGGAATTCCGCCAAAATTACCATTGCCATACCAAATAGGAGTCCTTTTTTCTCCTGCATGAATCAAATCGGTATTCATGATGGTTCCTCTGAGATAGATTTTGTTATTTTTGTGGGTAACAAGTGCATAATTTTGTTCCGCATTATCTTCTGTTGTTCTTTGATTCCAACCGTGGCATCAATTACAGAGAATTTTTCACGGTTAATCATGGACTCATATTGTTCAATGATCTTGCTTTGAAATATCCTATAGCTCTCATAGATATCATTGCTCAGATCTAGGTCCATTCCTGCTTCATAGTACTTGAGCTTGGGCCTACCAGACAGAATCCTGTCCATTGAAATGTCAATAGGTACGCGAAAGTAAAATGCCAAATCGGGTTTTAATGCAAAATCATAGACCTTGCGTACCCATGTAGGGTTACAACCTCTCGTTACATCACGAGCATATGCTGTATAGACATATCTGTCAGCCAAAACAAAATATCCTGCTCGCAATAATGGCAAAATATTTCTTTCAAATCTATCTGCAAAGTCAGTGGCGTGTAAAAGACTAAAAGTAGTGGGAGTAAGGTTGGCTTTTTTCTTTCCTTTAGAAGTGATTGATTTGACCAAGTCAGAAGAATTCCAATCTGTACGAAACACTTCAAAATTATTGAAGCGTAACCATTTTTCCAACAAACGTAATTGAGTAGATTTGCCTGAACCGTCGATTCCCTCTACAACAATCAATTTTCCAGGAATCCCATATTTTTTTAGAAGTTGTTTAGAGGAATTCAAAGTAAAACAAGTATCCTATCTTCTTATCTATAAATTTTCTATAGAGTTTACGAACACTAAATGATTCCTATTGGTTTTGACGGAGAATATTCTGATGTCTTATAGTATATCGATGATTTTATAATTATTCCTAATGAATTTTCCATTCTTTTGCATGCTTGATAAAACAAAATTTCTGGAAATGTATTTTTTGGAACATAAATGTCCATGCGTAGTGAGTTGGATGTTTCGGATTTTGCTTTCAATGAAATGCCTGTTTTGTGAAATATGTCACATACAGATATTACGGAAGCAATTTTTTTGATGGTTTTTTTGTCAGATTGTTTTAAAATTCTATCAAATTTTGCAATCAGAGATTCTGCCTTTTTTTTCTTCTTAGAATAGATTAACGACATTGCAACAATTAGTTGCTCTCTATGAGATAGAGTGCTATCATCATCTAACAAGGTATACAAAACATTGTCAACGTCACGAAAAGAAGATAGTTTATCAATTTGTGCAATAGATTGTGCTAGTAATATTCGTTCTTTATCAGAAATTAAATTAACTGAAAACAAAAGATGGACTAGATCCTCAACATATTCGGATAGTATGTCCGGTTGACAAGATAAATGAATTAATTCTTGGACATGATCCTTGTCAATTTTGTGGTTAAGATAATCTTCAGGATATTGCAGAGACAAAGACAGGGTTCCCTCTCGCAACCCTTGGGCACTAATTGTGATGGATGAAAACTCTAATTTTTTCATTAATTCGCTAATTACAACAGAACCTGCTTTGATGGTATCAGCTCTTCCTGAGCTAATTGAATCGATCTTGGCTAGTTTTTCTGTAGGTTGTGCAAGAAATTCTCTAGAGATGGATGCAATAGAACCTAACGAAATAGAATAGTTATGTAATTTTGTTAATGGGTAATGAATTTTTTCTTGGTGATATTTGGCAATAGAGCGAATAGTTCCACCCACACCAACTAGAACTAGACCTTGGTTTGTTTTAATATTCAGAGATTTTCTATTTGGGATTACACCGTCAATGTATTTTTTCATATTGGAAAAGGATTTTTCTATAATCCCATTTGATAGAAATTGTCTAGTAAGACGCAAGGAGCCCAGAGGTAATGAAATTACTTTTTTTATTTCAAAGTGTTCTGAGAAAACAATTTCTAGGCTTCCGCCGCCAAGGTCAAAGAAAACCACATTGGGTAAATTGAGGGAACGAATTGCACCAGCATATGAGTATAACGCTTCTTCAGATTCCGAGAGTATTTTGAAGTTAAATCCAGTTTCATTACGGATTTTATTTATTACGTATTCCTTATTGTTAGCATCTCTTACAGCGCTTGTAGCAACTGCGGTTTCATAATCAATTCGCTCAAAATCTACAATGTTCCGAAATAGTTTTAGAGTTTCGATAGTATTTTCGATATATTTTTCTTGGATTGAGCCGTCAATCAACCCTTCTGCAAGTTTCACTCTTACTGATTCTTGATGATAAGGTTTGTACGAATTGTTAGAATCAACTAAATAATTTACCATTTTTACTGAATTGGAACCAAGATCTATTACGGATGCTTTTCCATATCCATCCCTCAAAGTTGGGAATTTCTTCAATTCAGTATTTTTTTTCATAGTTAGTTGATTTATTCACTTTTAATAAAAAATTGTTACCTATTTGCATATTTTTTTCAGTTGTTTGGGAGTTAGAATGCTACGCAAAGTTCCCATAATCTTGGAATTCGGCAAATACTGAATATGGACAAATCCTCCTTTTTTCAAAGAGATGTTTAGTTCTACAGGGGCAGGAGAGATAATTTGTGAAATTAGGTTAACCAAGTGAGGTGCATGGCCTACCAACAATACAGATCTTGATTTTATTGAGGATATCTTAGAGATGGTGTTTGCAACATTTGTTTCCGGTTTCAATTCATCCCATATGAAAAGAGGTCTTTGATATCGAGGGTTTTTTATTACGATATTTGCAGTTTGTTTTGCTCTGTCTAACGGACTAGAGGCAATATAATCAAGATCAATTTCCATTCGTTCCATACACTTGACTACATTAAGAATTTCTTTTTTTCCAGATTCTGTGAGTTTTCGTTTGGAATCACTTGAAATATTTGTAGATGTATTTTGAGCTTTTCCATGTCTCATTAGATACAATTCCATGAACATAGTAAAGATGTGCAATATTTTATTAAGTAATGATTATTTTTTGTAATCTATATAGAACAAAAATCAGTCATAGTTTTTTGTCTAGATTATCGCAATACGGACAAAATAGAACATCCTTACCAAATTTACTTTTATGTAAAAGGTCAGCATTTCTAGCCACACAACGAACGCATTTAATTTTCTCCATGTCAAATTAATTGGGAATGGATCTAAAACAATTTCGTAAATAGATTACGGGTATCACGGAAAAATAGTAAAAATATAGAATCTTCAGTATACAATCCACATCATTTAACAATTTTTAGAATCAAAATAGATTTGAGTTGACCCAAAAAATATCCTGTTAATTATAATATCATATATGTAATTCTTGAAAAATTGGGCAATGATCTGAAGCAGATAAATTGTATGTTACAGATTCAAATCGTGGAAAATCAAAATCAACCAACGGTCCGTCCTTTGTATTAAGATTCATTTTTTTCCGCCGCTTCCGTTCTATGCCTCCACGTTCAATGTGAGGTTTTTTTGTAGAATTTTTTGCAAGATTGGGACTAAGTAGAATATAATCGATTTGACTAACTACATGTTCTTGTTCATGATAATATGTCCATTGTTTGTCCGGAGATAATCTTGATACAGTATCTGTCAATCCAAGATTCAAGACAGGTGCAAGAAAAGGCGATGATGGAACATCATTAAAGTCCCCCAATACGACAAAGTTAGAATTTGAAAAATTTGTTTTTACATTTGATTTTGGGAATTTCTCTAACACAATACTTCTAATTGTCTCAGCCTGAGATTTTCTAATTTGATTTCCTTTCTCAAGTTCTTTTTTTGTTTTACTGTATTTGGATTTTAAATGATTAACAAAAATAGTTAGTGATTTTCCAGAACCTAGGTTAAATTCTAGTTCAAGACAGTCACGGCTGAAAACATATTTTCGATTTGAAATATTTCCATTGTATCTAGCATACATATTGGTGTTGAGATAATTTATTGGATAGTCACTAAGAACGCCAACGTCAATTCTCCTCGGATCATTGGAGTCAATCAAGTAGGCATATTGGTATTCTTTTCCTCTTTTTCGAAGATAATCCTGATTGAGTCTTCTTAGTGCATCCATATTTTCTACTTCCATCAAACAAAGGATATTTGGAATTTGAGTACAATCATTATGAATAATGACATTAGCAGTGAGGTCTCTCCATTCCTCCTGATCAAATATTTTAAATGAGTTCTTCCACTTTTGGTTTGGTAGGAATCCACCCGTCTGCTCTAGCTCATTTGGAGTAAGAATTGGGTGTTTTGCATTACCGCCTGGTTTGTAGCCAAAAATTTTGTATCGCATAAAGAGATTTTCCACGTTAAAAGTGCAAATTCTAACAGTTTTGAGAGCCAATTAACCATATTATGCAATTCTAAGAGTTAAGTTTTTGGGTATTTAATAAAATATGAATTTCTGATTTACATAAGTAAAACAATGCAAGAATTATTTGAGAACAAGATATTATGTAGTAAGCATGTTTTTCATCGTATCAAAGGCGCCAACAACTGTATGAACCTCAGATACAGTATTTTTCAGTTCAAATTTTTTAAGTTCGTCGGCAGTAAAAGGACCTATTGCAACTATTGAAATTGTAGACAATCTATCAACAAGTGTTTCTCGGTCTAAGTCTTTGGACATTATTTCAAAAAAACCACGAACAGAAGACGCACTAGTGAATATCACGCCATCTATGTTGCTCTTTGAGAACAATGTTCTAAATTCATTCCATTGAGATGTATCCTTGAAAGCACACACGTCGTACAAATGGATTTCGAGCACATCGATTCCAATTTTATTTAACAATTCCTTTAGAAAAGGAGTTGATGCACCACTTCGTGGAACAATCACTTTTTTCCCAACAGCATGTATTTTTGTAAATTCTTCACCTACACCTACAGAAGAATAGGTAGTGGGCTGATAGTTTACCTTAATTCCTTCATTTGTCAGAGAACTTGTAGTCTTTGGTCCAACAGACATCACCATAGTATTTGCAATTGCAAGTTGAAGTTGCTGAAATTTCCCTACTTGCCTTGCGGTGTCAAATAGAAGCTTTACTGCCTTGGAGCTCATAAATACAGAGTAGTCTGGGTCATAGTTTTTTATGGAATATAGAAATTCTTCAACAATTTTTTCTCCCTTGCTTACAAGCTCAATAGTTGGTAACGGTACAGGGACGACATTGTTTTGTTGAGCTAATTCAATGAATTCCTTAGCATCATCTTTTGAACGTGTGATTGCAATTGTTTTTCCATCAAGCATTATTTCCACCCAATTGTTTTTGATAGTTCAACCACATTTCCAATAATGATATTTGTGGGAGGAATAATTTTATTTTGTTTTACAAGTTTTCCTATGTTAGATAGATTACCAATGACAGTTTTTTGATTGGGAGTTGTGCCATTTTGAATTACAGCTACAGGGGTTTTTTCACTCATACCGCCAGATACTAATTGTTTGCATATTACATCTATTCTAGATAAGCCCATCATTATCACAATGGTGTCAACTGACTTCGCAAGTCGTTTCCATTTGACAGATTCTTTTTTCTTTTCAGGATCTTCATGGCCAGTTACAAATACTACGGAAGAAGCATATTTTCTATGAGTCAAAGGAATTCCAGCATATGTAGCAGAACCAATGCCAGATGTTATTCCAGGCACAATTTCATATTTTATGTGATTAGATTTTAGAAATTCAGCCTCTTCTCCACCTCTTCCAAAAATTATCGGATCTCCTCCCTTTAGTCTAACAACATTTTTTTTAGATTTTGCAAATTTTATCATAAGATTATTTGTGCTATCTTGATGGGTAGTGTCGTCTCCCACTGCACGGCCAACGTATATCTTTTCAGTTTTTTTTGGCACAAGTGAAATAATTTTCTTACTGACCAACCTGTCATATAGTACTACGTCCGCTTTTTGTAGGAGTTCAACTGCACGCAATGTAATTAACTTGTGGTCTCCAGGACCAGCACCCACCAAATAGACTTTACCTGTCAAATCTTATTCCACTCCTCAACTTTTTCTCTCCAATTTATTGCAAGATCATTTACACCTTTCTGAAGCAATTCTTCTCCTGCTGCATTTCCTATAGACACAGGATCGTTCTTGGCACCTTGTTTTTCGACATGTATTGCTTGTTTGCCGTCGACTGAGAAAGCAGTAACAACTAGAGACATGATATCATTTTCAGAATTTGCATAAGCACCAACAGGAAACCTACATCCAGAATCAACAAAATCAGACAATGCACGTTCTGCTTCTACTGCCAATCTGGAATTTTGATCTTCTATTTTTTTTAGCATTTGAAATGTTTGTTTATCGTTCTTTCGTGTTATTATTGCCAACGCACCTTGGCCAGGAGAAGGGGAAAAATCGTTTATAGATAGTGGGGTAAAAGGGACATCAATTCCAAGTCTAGTAATTCCTGCTTGGGCAAGTACTACAGCATCATAGTCGGAACTAGAAGCTTTTTTTATTCTGGTTTCAATATTGCCACGTATTGGTTTCACGACAACATCGGGTCTTTTTCTTGATATTTGTACTGCCCGTCTAAGAGAACTTGTGCCTATGACGGAGCCAGATTTGATGGTATCTATAGAGGAACCATCAAAAGAGATGAAAACATCATTTACTGATTCTCTTTTTGGAACAGATGCAATAATAAGATCATCGTCCAGGAGTGAGGGAACATCTTTGAGACTGTGAACAGCAAAATCTACCTCGTTTTGTGCAACTGCCCTATCAATCTCCTTTTCAAATATTCCTTTTTGATTAATTGTAAAAAGAGGCCTTGCGTCAGTGTCTCCTTTTGTTTTTATGGGTTTTATCTCAAATTCTAAGCCAGAATGTAATTTTTTGAGTTCTTGTATAACCCAATTAGTTTGTGCTAGAGATAATTGACTGCCTCTTGCTCCAATTACATATTTCAATTCTTCACCGATTTTAGAGCTAGTTCATATGTATCCAAGGCCTTGTTAAGATCAGTTTGACTATGAGCCTCGGAGAAAAACACCACTTCAAACTGAGAAGGTGCAATAAAAATACCATGTTTTAGTAGAGTCTTAAACAATTTCTGGAATTTTTTTGCATCCGCTTTTTTTGATGTAGTATAATCGATAACAGGATTATTTGTGAAAAATATTTGAAACATAGAGGACGTGGAATTGATTTGATGGGGTATGCTCATATCAGATGCAAGATCATCCAAAGCCTTTGTAAAAAGAAGGTTATATTTTTCAAGTTTTGAGTACATCTTTTTCTTCAATTTGTTTATTGTTTTAACAGAGTTAATTGCAGCCGTAACAGATATTGGGTTTCCAGCAAAGGTACTTGCCTGATATACCTTTCCTTCAGGAGAAAGTAAATTCATAATTTCTTTTCTTCCTCCGACAGCTGCTATAGTGAATCCGTTTCCCAAAGCCTTTCCAAGAGTAGTGATATCTGGGCGGATTCCAAAATGTTTCTGGGCCCCACCAGCAGATACACGAAAGCCAGTCACTACTTCATCAAAAATCAGCGGTACATCATGTTCTTGAGTTATCTTTCTAATATCAGCTAGAAAGTTATTTTCAGGTAGTATAAGACCCATATTTGCCAGAATTGGTTCTACAATGACTCCTGCAATATCTCTGTTTTTTTTCAATGTATGTTCAAGTTCTTCTGCATTGTTGTACTGTACGACCAGAGTATTTTTGGAAACTTCATCCAACCCGCCGTCAGAAATAGAAATGCCATTATGTGCAGAACCAGAA
>JAGQHF010000080.1 GCA_020431985.1 Nitrosarchaeum sp.
AAGTACTTGTGGAAGGTTTGCTGTCAGAAGTACTTGTGGAAGGTTTGCTGTCAGAAGTACTTGTGGAAGGTTTGCTGTCAGAAGTACTTGTGGAAGGTTTGCTGTCAGAAGTACTTGTGGAAGGTTTAGTTTGAGATTCTGTGTTATTATTTTGGTTTAAGTCTCTATTGTCAGAATCATGATTTTCATTTATTTTTTTGAAAAAATCGAATGATGTAGAAGAAAAGGAATCACCATAATGAGCTTTTATTGAATAGGTTCCATCTGATTTAAAATTAATCCCTGCTTTTGCGAGAAAGCTTGTAGAAAAATGTAGATTAGAATCAATATTTCCGAAATAAAATCCCGCAGGAGAACCAAAAGTATCGTAAACCCCAATCAAAACTGTAGGAGAATCACGTTTAGACACAGTACCGATTACGATAATGGTGTCAGAATCAGTATATTGAGATTTGTTTGTTTTGAGTGAAATAATCTCTGGGATTACAACAACATCATCTGTTGGTTGTTGCGTGTTAGAAATACTAAATGATTCATTTTGGGTAATCTTGCCATAATCAAATTTTAGCTTGTAGGTACCGGATTTGTCGTAAAAAGGGGAACTCAGTGTAAAAGACTTGGTAAATATTCCATCAGGATCAATCTCGATATTGTTTGCAGACAGAATTTTGCCATCAGGATCATAAACACTCATTGCAATTATGGGCATTTTTACTTCAGATACATTTCCAGTTATTGAAAGCAAATCTCCTGAGATGTATTGATTTTTATCAAATGTTACAGTAATACCCTCTCCATAGGCTTGAAACATAGTTATTGAAAAAGTTCCAACAAATACTAATAGTAATCCAAGTTTAAATCCAAGCACAAAAATACGATTGTAATTTTCTATTTAATAATCACGTAGAAATTATACTTTATTTTACAATGATTTCAGTATATTGTGGATTAGATAAAGGGGTCATTTCTTTCAGAGATTTCCAGATGAATGTTTCAACATAATATTCTCCAGATTCAACAGCATTCCAAGATTGAGAAACATCAAGAATTTGTCTTTGAGATATTTCTTCTTGTATCCATGATACATCAACGACCAGATTATTTGCATCTTTAATTTGAAAGAGATAAACAAATGGTTGAGTAAAGTCGCTTTCATTTCTAATAGTTCCAACAATTTGTATCTGATTGTTTTTGGAAATAGAATCCAATCGATTTCCAGACAAGTCAGATAAAATAATTTGGGAATTTTCTATAGTATGAATAGATTGAATATTTGAATTAAGTTTTGCAATTGAAATAATTTCAAGATGATCTGACAAGGTATATGGTTTTGGCAGTGTGTAATCATCATACTTGGCATAAATTGAATTTCCAGGAACCGTAAATGATCTAGTACCGCTAGAGAATTGGTTGTGTGAAAAGGAAATATCAGTGGTGAAGATTCCTGAATTTTCTGATGTTTCTATGGCATCAACTTCAAGACCTGCTACATCAGAGTCAGAGGAGATAGTTACCAAAGCCCTATCTAGTGTTTCTGGATTTAGATTCATGTCAGAATCGATTACACGTATATGAGCTGTCTGATTTGAAAAAAACTGTTCTTCAGAAAATTGGATTTTTCCAAGATTCCAATTTATTGGAACAGATTTCGTCAGGATTACTCTCAGAAAATTCAAATGAAATTGTTATTGCAGAATCTCTGTCAGTTTCCAAAAAACCATTTGTAGGTCCATTGCCAAATGTTCTTGGGTGTGTATCAGATCTACCATCTCCATCGACATCATGTGGGAATCCAGTTAGAATAACTTCGGCTGTAAAAATGCTGGAGTTTACTGCAGTTTCAGTGAACTTGTATTGGTCTAAAAAGTGGTCACGTGTAGAAATTTTGATTGGGTAATCTGCATCACCACCTATCGAATATATCAAATGATTATCAGTGTTCCAACTTGAAGAAATTATTGTAATCTTTACCTTATCTGTCCATGAATATACAGATTTGTCAGTAAAGATTGGAGAATATGGTTTGTCATAATCTGGAATGTCTGCATACGCACCTAAGAGCATGAGTATGAAAAGAAACTCAATCACAAAAGAATTAGAGGATATCAGAATTTATTGTTTGGTTAAGAGTCAGGTAAAGACACTGCTAAGATGTTGTCACCACGTAGTAAGATTGTTCCCAGTTTTGTTATTTTGTCATCAGATGTATCTTCAGCATCTTTGAGTGTCAGATTCATATGAACATCAAAGTCTTGCAGATTACCCTGAATAGTTTTGTTGTTTCGTAGTCGCAACAATATTATTTTGTTCTTATAATTACTCATAAGAGTAGAAATTTCATCGGCCATATCGTATCTTATTTCTTTTTGGAGACTTGCATGTACAAATCTACCGTTCCACTTCCGATAGGAATGTTACTTCCTACAATGACATTTTCAGTAATACCCTTGAGTTGTTCAATTTCTCCACCTAGGGCAGCATGAGCAATAGTTGGAACTGTTATCTCAAATGCAGCTCTTGCAAGAACACTGTCCTTGGTTCCAGCTATTCCATGTCGGCCAATTTGTTGCATGTAGCCTTTTGAACACATAAGATCAGATACTAACATAATGTATCGATTGTCTACCTCAAGACCCTGATCCTCTAGTGTATTTTTGAGTTCATTTATCAAAGCATTTCTTGCAGCTTCAATTCCTAAAGTAGCAGCAATTTCAAATACATTATTTGTTCTTACATTCTTCTTATCTATTCCTTCAACCTCCAGAACTTTAGCAAGATTAGAACCAGTAGTTTGAATAACCCATTCATCGTCTTTTTGGACTAGAGTAACCCGTTCAATTTCAGGTACACCTTTGACTGTCGTATTGAGAACTTTGTTTCGTATTGCAATCACGGTAGGTGCGTCAGATTCTTCTGTTAATTTTAATGTGATGATATCATTGCTGATTTCGGCTTTGAATTTTTTGTTTGATTGCAAAGCGGATTCTACATCAGTAATTGTACAGCCTCGTTCCTTTAGTCTATTAGAACTAAGAATTAGTTTGATTTCAGAATTGTAATCTGTCTGACTATCAGATATTAAGGCACTTACTTTAGTTTGTAAAACATTTCTTGCAACTTCAATAGCTTTTTCTCTAGATTTTTTGGATTCTTCATCTAGGTAAATATCCATAGTAGGAGTGACTGGTTTTTTCCTAGCATCTACTAGTTCAATTAGTCTAGGCAGACCTAGGGTTACGTTACGCTCTTTAATTCCTGCAAAGTGAAAAGTTCTCAAGGTCATCTGTGTGCCGGGCTCACCAATTGACTGTGCCGTGATAATTCCAACGGCTTGGCCAGGCTCTACCTTAGCTTTGTTATACAAAACAAGACCTTTCTTACATACTATTTCAACTCCTTCATAACTTAATTTGGAGTCTAACAATGCTTCAGTTACAATGGTTCTTAATCTAGGATTGAATGTTTTCGTGTATTTCTTTGCTAGATCAGAAATTTCTTCTTTGGTGGCTTTTTTACCAGAGTCTACAATTGTCTGAGATTCAATTAGTCTGTTTATATTAAATGCCTCACCGTGATCGCTTTTTGCAACGTCGATTCCATCCTCTCCATAGAGAAATTGAATTATATGTCCATGAGGATCTCTCACTGTTCCATCATACTCTAGCCGTATATGCTCAAGGGCATTGATTAGCCTTCTTTGCATGTAACCACTTTGTTGAGTTCTCACAGCAGTATCTACCAATCCTTCTCTACCACCCATTGCATGGAAGAAAAATTCCAGAGCAGAGAGTCCCTCTCGGTAATTTGATTTTACGAATCCATGTGCATCTGGATTGTTATCATGTTCTTGGTAATGAGGCAATGCTCGATTATTATAACCCTCATGTAATCTATTTCCTCTTCTAGATTGTTGTCCAAGTGCTCCAGCCATCTGACCGATATTAAGTGCAGAGCCTCTGGCTCCAGTTGTAGCCATTATTCTACCCGCATTTTCCTGATCTAGTGATTGGTCGGCCGTAGAACCGGCTTTGTCCCTTGCTTTACCCAATTCATTTACAATATATGCTTCTAAAGCTTCTTCAGGTTTCATTCCTCTTGTTAATTTCAGAGTTCCTTTCTCATATTGGGAAGTAAGATCTGCAATTACTCCATAAGTTTCTTGAATATCATCAAGAATCTTTTGTTTATCCTTTTCAGGAACTTCTAGATCGGCATAACCGTAGCTAAATCCATAATGGGTAATGAATTGTTTTACCATGATGAGAATAGAGTTAAGAAAATTTTTACCAACCGCATTTCCATAGTCCTTCGCAATTCTATGTAGAACACTTTCTGGTTCTTCTGCTCCAATCGAGGCCTTGTCTATCACTCCGCTAATTAACTCACCATTCTTGATGACAACGTCCTTTTGAGCGCCTTTGGTGCCCTTAGACCATTTTGACGTAATTACATAATTGAAATCTTTTGGTAGAAATAATGAAAATAGTTGTTTACCAGTATATGCTAGTCCATCCTTAGTTTTTGCAACAGGTTTTGGAAGGGGTCCAGTATATCCACCCAGCATTGCCAAGTTGGAAAACTCCTGAATTGTAAGTGTGGTATCATCTTTCGTTAAAAGATATGCACCTGTAACAAAGTCTCTTAATGCACCTATAATTGGACCTCCATATCTTGGAGATATTAGTTGATCTTGAACACGCATAAGTAAGATTGCTTCCGCTCTAGCTTCCTCACTTTGTGGCACATGAAGATTCATTTCATCCCCATCAAAATCAGCATTGTATGGTGGGCATACAGATGGATGTAATCTGAATGTTTTTCCAGGTAGAACACGAACATAGTGAGCCATGATAGACATCTGGTGAAGAGACGGCTGTCGATTAAACATCACGATGTCACCATCTGCAAGATGTCTTTCAACAAGATAGCCTATTTCCAGAGTTTCAGCAATTATAGAACGATCTTCTACAAAATCCAGTCTAATTTTAACACCATCAGGTCTTACAATATAATTAACTCCAGGAAATTTGGAGGGGCCATTAATGACTAGTTTTCGCATGCGTTCTATATTCCACTCTGTAACAATTTCAGGAATTGTCAACTTCATGGCGACTGTTTCTGGAACGCCAACCTCTGACAAGTCTAAGTTTGGATCGGGTGAGATTACAGTTCTACTGGAGAAATCAACTCGCTTACCAGATAAAGAACCTCTGAATCGACCTTCCTTCCCCTTCAATCGTTGTGTTAATGTCTTTAATGGACGTCCGGAACGATGATGAGCCTGTGGAATGCCAGATACTTCATTATCAAAGTAGGTCGTTGTGTGATATTGTAATAAATCAACGAGATCCTGAACTATCAGAGGAGGTGTACCAGCTTCCTTGCTTTCTTTTAATCTTTGATTTACTCTAATGATATCTACCATCTTATGGGTAAGATCATCTTCAGAACGAATTCCGGTTTCAAGAATAATTGAAGGTCTAACTGTAACTGGCGGAACGGGTAAGGCCTGAAGTATAAACCACTCTGGTCTTGCAGTAACAGAATCATATGATAAAAGATCAAGATCTTCATTAGTTATTTGTGAGAACCTTTCTCTTATAGTAATTGGCAATAATCTGTGTTCACCAATTTCAGTTTTTTCAACAAAGATTGTAGGTTTTGTAAAAATTAGTTCATATTGCGTTTTTCCACAATGTGGACATTCTTTCGCCTTTTTTGCTTTTTCAATTATTTGTTCAGGAATACGCTTTTGTGAAATTACAGTGTATGCAGCACGTTTTTCCCTTATTTTTTTAAATTCATTAAGATCTTCTTGCGGTACTTTGAGTCGTGCGCATGATCTACATGTAGACTGTAGAAGTTTGTAGATATTATCAATGAATGCAATGTGTAAGACAGGTTCTGCAAGTTCAATATGTCCAAAATGCCCAGGACATCTTGCAGCAGTGTTGCCACATGTTAAACATTTTTGTCCAGGTTCGAGTGTTCCCAATCGACCATCCATTAAACCCCCTTGGACTGGCATTCCATCTTCATCATATGTTTCAGGTGCAGTTATTTCTGCCACGGAATATTTTCGAATTTCTGTAGGAGACCAAATGGAGAATCTTATACCGTCAATGGACTTTATCGCTTGAATAGACATTATACTTTCTCCTTTATTAGAAGCCTAGGTGCGACATTTAGACTTTGCATTTCTTGAAGCAAGAGTTTAAATGCATACGCAACAGATACAGAAGAAACTTTAGCTTTATCTCCACATACTCTGCATACATACTTTCTTTGTTTCACATCATGATATGCTACTAATCCACATCGTTCGCATACAAAGATATCAGATTTGTCTGATTCATCAAGAAGCCTGTCTTTGAGAATCATTGAAGCACCGTATGCAATCAAGCAGTCTCTCTCCATCTCACCAAATCTTAGACCACCCCCTCTTGCTCTTCCTTCTGTAGGTTGTTTGGTCAACATCTGAACTTGACCACGAGCTCTGGCATGTATCTTATCAGCAACCATATGATGTAATTTTTGATAGTATACAACCCCAATGAATACTTCTACAGGAAAAGATTTTCCGGTTCTTCCATCATACATCTTTTCTTTACCAGAATACTTGAAACCTGCTGCATCCATAACAGCTTTTACTTCCTCCATTTTTTCACCTACAAAAGCTGAGCCATCAAATTGACTACCTCTTAGTGATGCAGCTTTTCCACAAATAGATTCCATCATCATTCCAACAGTCATTCGTGATGGAAATGCATGAGGATTAATGAGAACGTCAGGAGATATTCCATCTGCTGTGTATGGTAAATCTTCATTCTTCGCTAAAATTCCAAGCACACCCTTCTGGCCATGTCTTGATGCGAACTTGTCACCAATTTCAGGAATGCGCATGTCCCTTACTCTTATTTTGTACATCTTTCCACCCTCATTGGATTGTGTCATTACAACAGTATCGACGACGCCTGCTTCTGATGGCCTTACTCCAATCGATGTATCTCTCCTATAAGGGCCAGATGATTCAAATTCTCGGTATTCCTCCATAAATCGAGGAGGGCTAGTTTTTCCTATCAATATGTCTCCGCCCATTACTTGAGCTTCAGTAGCAACGACACCATCATCCTCTAGAAGTCGGTATGCTTTTTCACCTTTGTACCCTCTTATATTGTCCTCCGCATTGGGAATTTCAAAGGTATCTCTCATTCCACCAGGATACTGTTTTGCCTCTGCATCATATATTCTGAAAAAGAATGTTCTCCCTAAACCTCTATCTACTGATGCTTTACTAAGCACAATAGCATCTTCAATATTATAGCCATCAAATGGAAGTACCGCAACAATACAGTTTTGACCTGCAGGTCTATCTTCCAAACCTAATAGTTTCATGGCTTTGGTGTTGACTATTGGAGTTTGTGGATATAGCATGAAGTGCTGTCTAACATAAGTACTAGTGTTCATCATAGGAGTTGAGAATCCTAGACTTTGTTTCGCCATTGCTGATTCGTATGTGTTTCTTGGAGATTGATTATGTTCTGGATATGGTATTATTGAGGCACCAGCACCCAAAATTGCTGGAGGGAAAACTTCTAAATGCGTATGTTTTTTTGTATCTTTTTCATTTAACGTGATATAGCAGTTTTCTTCCTCATTAGCGTCAATCAATTCAAGAACACCCATGCGAAGTAAATCACTCCAGCTAAGTAATTTCTTTGAAATTTTATCTAATAGATCTTGAGTTAACAAAGGTTTATTGTCTTTGATTATAATCAAAGGCCTCAAAACACGTCCCGCATTACAATTAACATAGAGACGTTTGGTTGCACCTTCAATTTCTGAACGATAAAATGAGATTCCGACGTGAGGATGGATTTTTGAATTTCTTCTCAGATCACGTAGTGATTCAGCTAGTTGTTCTCCATCTTTATAATACCCGATTAACTTGCCATCAACAAAAATTCTTGCCCCATCTTTTTTCACATCATCCTTTGCATCAAAGAAATGAACAGTCCCAAGATCATATAGTTTTTCGATGATTTCTTCGGAAGGGACATTAACCGATATAATTCCAGACAGAGCTAAATTTTTTACAAGACCACAATTTGAACCCTCAGGAGTTTCACTCGGGCAAATCCTGCCAAAATGAGTTGCATGAAGATCTCTGGCTTCAAAATTTGGTTGAGTTCGACTTAAAGGAGATTGAATTCGTCTTAGATGACTAATCGTTGAAAGATAATTTGTTCTATCAAGTAATTGTGTTACTCCAACTCTACCACGGCCCCAATTGCCCGTTGCGATAGCATTGTTTAACTTATCAGTGATAATTCCAGGTCTAATTGCTGCCGCAACTGCATTAATTCCTCTTTTTTGTCCAGATCTTTCTAGCTGGTATTTCATATCCCTTACTAGATTTCTAAATGCAGTTCTGAAAAGATCTGCAAGCATTTGTCCAGCAAACTTGATTACTTTGTTACCGTAATGATCTTTGTCATCAGGAGAAATCCAGCCAAGTTTCAGCTCTAGTAATTTACATGCAGCTTCGCCCAGAAATTGAGCTTTTTCTTTTCTATTTTCTGGGTGCTTTCCTAGATGAGGTAACAAACCCCAATCCAACAGAGTTTCTGCACGTTTTATTTGGAATTCTTCTAACATTCCTGGTGCAATTCTCTTGCTGATGTAAACGATAGCATCTTTTGATGTTGGGACATCTCCTGCTTTCTCAAAAGAACCTTCTAATTCATCTTGGATTTCATCCACAAGAGATACAGCTCCGGCAATCTCTCTATCAGATTCTAATCCTAATGCACGCATTAAAGTAACAACAGGAATATCTACAGGAGAGCCTGGAATTCTAGCAACAATTAATCCATCATTTTTCATTACAAGTTCGAGTTTAGCCCTAAAACCTACTATTGAGGAGTATACTTTTGCTTTAAAAACAATATTTCCTCCTACAGATTCTTTATCAACAATAATTTTGTTGTATGACAGATCTTCCAATCCAACGATAACTCTTTCGGAACCATTTATGATGAAATATCCCCCTGGATCGTTAGGATCCTCGCCATGTTCCACCAGTTTTTGAGTTGAAAAATTATGCAATATACATGCATTTGACTTAGCCATTACTGGTACATCCCCAATATGCACAAATCTAGATTCCAAAATTTTTCCATCTTCTACTACACTTGCTTCCATCATTACAGGAGCTGAATATGAGACATTCCTCAAACGAGCTTCTGCTGGAGATATGTGAGTGATGGAACCGTCAAGCTCCATCATTCGAGGTTGCTGGAGTTTAACTTTTCCTAGTTGAATCTTATATGGGTATTCAGCATTTTCTATTTCAATTTGACCTACCTCGTTAATTATACTCTGCAATCCACGCTCTAAAAATTCGTCAAAGGAATTCAGATGCTGTCTTGCAATTCCCTCACGTTTTAGAATATCCTGAATTACAGGCCATCTTTTAACTGAAGAGTCTACCATCTATACTTCCACCACGTAGCGATAATAGAAAGCCTCACCAGCAGTGGGACTTGTCCTCGTAATTTTTATGACGTCACCAGGTTTTACACCCAGTTCTAGAATTGCAGGATCATTAACGAAGATAAATGGTAGTTCTGTGGGTTTACAATTATATTTTTTAAGAACTTCTTCGGCCTCTTGTTTTGATATTATTTCATGTTTAGGCACATAGATATGATCTGGAACAAGAACTTGGTTTTTCTTAGTTGCCATTTAAGAAACCTCCACAGCATTAACATAAGATGTAACTGTAAACAATACACACAAACTGTCAAAAATTTGCTCCAAGGTTAATATATATCTAATCTGAAATTCGTCAAAATTCAGGGTTTTTTCTTTTTAGTCAACAAATTTTTTCACAACCTTAAATAGTATTAATCTAGGCGTAGAAATGATGAAAGCTCATCTATCGGTGTTTGCCCTATCTGCAATTATTATTGCAAGTATTGGAGTAGCACCAGTTTTTGGACAAATACAAGACACGATCGTAGTTACTACGGACAAGTCCTCCTATTCAGAAGGAGATAGTATCATGGTAACAGGAGAAGTCAAAGTACTTCTTGGAGGGGAAGCACTCAGTCTTATTGTGAAAGCACCAAATGGAAACATTGTTTCCGTTGACCAGTTAACAGTAGGTTCTGATAAAAAATTCAGCACCGATCTTACTGCAGGAGGTTCCCTAATGAGATCTGATGGAACTTACACGATCATTGTTCAGTATGGAAGCCAATCTAGAACAGCAGAAACCACATTTAGCTTTTCAGGATCTGGAATGTCAAGCAATGAAGGTAACGTCACTGGAAACACAGTATCAATCGATGGTGCTGATGAATTAATTAGCTACAAGATCACAGGTGGAAAATTAATCAACATAATACCAGACGTAGATGCCAAATCATTGATAGTAACAATTGAGGCAACAAGTGACGGTTCACTAACCATTACAATTCCAAGATCTGTAGCAGATGCTTTGGATAATGATGGTAAAGATGATGTTTATTTTGTCTTAGTTGACGGCGAAGAAGTTGACTTTGATGAAACAAAAACAAGTACAAGCAGAACGCTTACCATACAATTCCCAGCAGGTGCTGAAGAAATCGAGATCATAGGTACATTTGTTGTTCCAGAATTTGGTACAATAGCAGTGATGATCCTAGCAGTTGCAATCATATCAATAATTGCAATTTCAGCAAGATCAAGACTCAGCATTATGCCAAAATACTAAATTTCATTTTTTTCTC
>JAGQHF010000081.1 GCA_020431985.1 Nitrosarchaeum sp.
AAAAAAGCATCAACCAAAAAAGCATCAACCAAAAAAACAAAGAAAACTACCACTAAATCAAAAAAGTAGTACTCTAAAGGCAGCATGTAGCAGGAGAATGCTGCCTTGTTTTTCCTGTTTCATTTATTTTTTGTTAAACATGTTCTAGTTGTGTTTAAGCAAATTCTTGACGTTGCAATACATGTACTTTCTTACATACTTCCCAAACTTGATTAACAAGTCATAAGCTACAATCGTCTGGTTTAAACAGACTAATCTTGACAAATCAATCATGGCCATTGATGTAGTTATCAATCTGGTACTTACTGTTGCAGGCATTGTTATGCTATGTTATGGTGGAAATTGGCTTGTTAATGGAGGTGTTGCCATTGCAAAGAGATTTCACATCAGCAATATTGTGATAGGGATGACCGTGATTGCTTATGGGACATCTACTCCTGAACTTGCAGCAAGCATTGCAGCTGCCGGTGAGCACAGTGAAATCATTTTGGGAAACATAATTGGCAGTAATATTGCAAATATTGGTATGGTTATCGGAGTTACTGCCATAATGATTCCTCTACTGGCAAAGAAAACCACATTAAAAAAAGATGTGCCAATAATGCTTGGATTTTCCTTATTACTCATCATCTTGTCTCTTGACGGTAAAATTTCTCAATATGATGGATTGTTGTTAATTGTTTTACTTATGCTGTTTACAGTTTACATGTACCGTACTGCAAGAACTAAATCCGAACAAGAAAACAACGACATTGAATTCAATACAAAAAACTCTAATCTACGAGCATTAGGATTAATGGGCGTTGGAATCATATTATTATATTTTGGAGCTGAACTGACTGTTGATAATGCAGTCGCAATTGCACAAACATTTGGAATTTCTGAACGAATTATTGGGCTCACCGTTATTGCAATAGGCACATCATTACCTGAGCTTATCACATCGATAATTGCAATTAAAAAAGATCACACGGATATTGGGATCGGTAATATTATTGGAAGTAATGTCTACAACATTCTGATGATTATGGGGGTTGCATCTGTTCTCACTGGAATCGTGGTTTCTGATCAAACATTTTATGATTATGCCATAATGATGGGATTTAGTGTGGGATTGCTAATTGCTATGATGACGGGCATAGTTACAAGAAAAATAGGGTTTGCATTTGTTGCATCTTATGTAATCTACCTTGTATCTGGGTTTCTACTCAATTAACTAAAAAATTGTGACCCTCTATATTGGACTAATTTTGATGTTTTCTGCTCTAATCGAGGGAGTAATCGACGGCAACGAAGCCCATTGCATGACCTTTCTAGGATTATTCCCAATTTGTGAAATACTCTGAAGGAGAATAGGTAAATTATGAATGATTCGTACTGGTTTAACTGGATGTGTTATTTCTCCATTTTTAATCATTTTAATTCCACTCCTAGCAGTACATGAAAAATCCCCTACAATCGGGTTTATTGAATACGTGTACCACAATCTTCCTATTATCAGTCCCCGTTTAGTTTCTTTGATCATTTCTTCCTCTGACACATCTCCTGATTTTATTAGCATGTTATGTGGTGCAGAAAATGGGATAGCTTCAAGACCTCTTCCCATCATTGATGTGGCCCTTGATGCGTTTCCCGTTGATTCTGTATCGTCTTTAAAACTATCGAAAAGATTTGAAAATGTACTTTTAAACATCCCCTTTTCTACAATGTGAGTTATTCTCGTTTTTACCCCTTCATCATCAAACGCCTTACTTCCAATCCCATCAGGAACATGTGGATCATCAATTAAGTTGAATTCTTCACTTGCAATTTTATTTTGCAAATAGTTGGAAAAACAACTTTTTCTCTCTGTCACTACTTTTGAATGAAAATTTGGTGCCATCACAAATGCTAATAATTCACCCACTGAATACGGTTCAAAAATTATTGAGTATTTTTCATCATCACATTTTCTGGGGTTGATAGAATCTATGCACATCTTTTTCGCATCTTGTCCTATTTTTTCAGGAGAAAACCCATTCAACATTCTGCATCCATATTGTCCTATTCCTGAAACTGGTGTTTCTCCCAACTCAGATTCTACATTAATCAGGCCTGCAATGTATGTGCCATCATCCGAAACTTCAAGACCACTGGAATTTGAAATCTCAAAATGTTCTGATATTATATTTAAAGATCCTGAAACTGTGTTAATTTTTTCATCAAGTGCAGAATTAATCATTTCATGAGCTATGTCAGTAGATAGATTGCCTGAAACGTCCTCTAGTTTTCTGTCTCTTGTTTTTTTTATTGTGGGATACTTATCTTCAGAAGGTAGTTTCTTCCAAAAACATTTTGGTTTAAGACATGCATGTGTGTTTAGGGATTTTTCCATTATGTTCTCTAATTGTTTTTCATTGTTTGTTTGGAATGAAGATATTTTTCTTCCTTGAATTAACCTTCCACAGAAACCCTGATTGAAAACTTGTTTTATTTCTGAAATTTCTGAATCGGTGATTCTAATTGTCGTAATCTTTTTTTTCACAAATATTATTTCACATTCATCAACAAGAAATTTTTTTGTGAATGATATTGCCTTGTCAAAGGCAGACAATTATTTTCTCCTTGTATTCACATACTGGAATTTATTGATTTTAATCAACTCTGCATAAGATCCAAACCTTGATTCATCATTTACTTTATCCAATTCTCCATCTGATTCATCGTTTTTGTCAAAAATTCGCAGTTTTTCATATCTTGTGTTTCTCTCAGCTGGTATCCTGTTGATTTCCCGAGTCATTCTTCTGATTTCTTTTGGCTTCAATAATTGTCCGTACTCAGATCCAGCTGATGTTGAAATACTTTCGTTTATTAAAGTGCCTCCAAAATCATTCGCTCCCCACATTAAAAGCAATTGTGACATCTTCTGGCCTTCCTTCACCCATGACATCTGAATATTGTTTATGTGATTATTCAACATTATTCTTGCAACAGCATGTGTAAGTAACACATCACTTCCGCTTCCACCTTGTCTTATTCCTTCATGCACTTTGTGTCTGTACATGGGAGCTTCACTATGTACAAAATTTAATGGGACAAATTCTGTGAATCCTCCTGTTTCTTTTTGTATTTCACGCAGTTTTGCAATATGGTCTACTCTGTCTTTCATGGTCTCAATGTGACCAAACATCATCGTAGAAGTTGTATTTATACCCATTTTGTGTGCCGTCTTTATAATCTCAACCCAATTCTTTACACTAATCCTTCCTGGCGATATTTTGTCTCTCAATGGTTGATCTAAAATCTCAGCTGAAGTTCCTGGTAGTGTATCCACACCAGCTTCTTTTAGTCTTTTTAGATAATCTCCAATTGATGTATTTGATCTTGATGCTCCATACAATACCTCTTCTGGGGAGAACCCGTGAATGTGAATATTTGGAATTTCTTTTTTAATTTCTTTACAAATATTTTCATACAAATCTCCGTTCATATCTGGCGGTAATCCTGCTTGAATACACACCTCTGTAGCTCCTAATTGATAGGCTTCTCGTGCTCTTCTGACAATCTCTTCTGTGGGTAAAAAATATCCTTCTTCTTCTCTAAAGTCTCTGCTAAATGCACAAAAACCACATTGTTTGATACAAACGTTTGTGAAGTTGATATTTCTATTAACTACATATGTGACTATTTCTCCAACACGTCTTTTTCTAATTTCATCTGCTACCATTCCCACTAAATGAAATTCTGGTCCTCTCGCGTCGAATAATTTCAAAGCCTCATTTGAAGAAATTTCCTTATCTGATAATGCCTTATCTAAAATCTCAGCTATCTCACCATCGGCATCTTTGAATAACGGATCAAAATTAATACTCATTTCCAATACTCCTCCTTCACCATCCTCTCCTCATTCCCAATTATTTTCATTTTGTTTCTTAACTGTTTACTAATAAAAGAAAAGAATTCCGGATATACTGGAAACCTACATTTTAATTCATATCCTGCATCATTTGAATTTTCTTCAACTTTCGCAATTGCTGGCCATGAAAACTCTGGATTAACATAGTCTGGCGTTAATGGTGATATTCCCCCCCAATCGTTTATCCCAACATTTAGAAAACTTTGGTATGACTTAGGCGACAAATTTGGTGGTATCTGAATATTCATTTCGGGCATTATTATTCTAGTTAAGGCAACAATTATTTTGAAATATTCTTCATTCGCTGATGGAAAACTGTGCATTCTTGTATCTGTTTTTGGTTGGAAATTTTGTAGGATTACTTCCTGTATGTTGCCATATTTTTGATGGATGTTTTTTATAGCGAATATTGAGTTTATGATCTCATCTGGGGTTTCACCAATGCCGACTAATATTCCAGTTGTCATTGGGATTTTTAACGTGCCTGCATTTTTCAAAATCCGCATTCTTTCCTCAGGCTTTTTGCTTGCAGCCAAATAATGTGGCATACCTTTCTCCGTCAGTCTATCGCTTACGTTTTCTAGCATTAGCCCTAACGAAACATTTGTTTTTTGTAGTTCTCTCATATCTGAAGTTTCAAGGTTTCCCGCATTTGTATGGGGAAACATCCCATATGCTAATGCCATTTCTGATACATGAATTAAATACTCTGCAGTTGATTTGAACCCGTTTTCGTTCAACCATTTGCGTGCCTGTGTGTATCTCTGTTCTGGACGCTCTCCTGTAACAAATAATACTTCAACACATCGATATTTTTTTGCAAGTGAGAGTAATTGCATGACTTGATCTTTTGACATCATTGATGCCTTACCATCACTGGGTTCTGCCTTGTACGTACAATATGAGCAAGAATCTCTGCACAAGTTTATGAGATTGAAAAATGCTTTTTTTGAAAATGTAACTGCATTCCCTTTAAATTTTTTTCTAAGTTGTTGAGATGCCCAAAATAATTCTTCAGGATTTTCTAATGCATCATGAAAAATTTTTTTACAATCCTCTAAAGAAATCCTTTTACCCTCTATTGCTTTCATAATATTTTCAGATTTCATCACAAGGTTATTCAACAGAAATGATCTTTTGTTGGAGTATTTATGCTTGATTCTTGTTATTCTGGCCGCTCTTGTAATGTTATGGAAACATTTGTGGTTCTGCCATCTCTCAATATCTCAAGAATCATCTCGTCTCCTATGGATTTTGCTCTTTGAAGATGAATCAGTATATCGTCTATCTTCCTCACATCTATCCCATCTACCGATAAAATAACATCCCCTCCTTTTGGATAATTTATGCCATCAATCGAAACGGTCTCTTCTGACCCACGTAATCCCGCTTCTGATGCAGGACTATGTTCTACCACAGTAACTACGAGAAAGCCTACTGCTTCATTCAGATTAAGAACTTTGGCCAAATCTGGATCAATATCTCTGCCTGAAATTCCTATCCAAGGATGTCTGTATTCTCCCTCAGAAATCAAAATGGGAACAATTTTTGCTATTGTTTTTGATGGAACCGCAAATCCCACTCCTGTAAATTCTCCTGTTGTAGACTGAATCGCTGTATTGATTCCTACAATTTCCCCTCTCATGTTTAACAAAGGTCCGCCTGAATTACCGGGATTTATCGCAGCATCTGTTTGAATTATGTCTGGTATGGAATACCCTGAACCTGACGGGAGCAGCCTTCCTAATTGGCTAATAATCCCTGATGTCATCGAACCCGATAACCCAAAAGGATTGCCAATAGCTGCAATTTGTTCTCCAACTTTGAGGTTTGAAGAATCTCCTAAAGTTAATGGATGAAGTAATTTCAGATCAGCATTAACCTTTATCACCGCAATATCTGTAAATTTATCCTGCCCTATCACGTCTGCATTATATGAACGACCATCTAGAAAAGTAACGACAATTTTTCTTGCGTCATTTACAACATGTGCATTTGTAATAATGTGACCCTTTTTATCAAAAACAAATCCTGAACCTACTCCATTTGAAACATTGTCTGCATCTCTTTGCACATTCACTCTAACTACGCCTGATTCCGATTTTTCAAAAATCTCTACAAGCGAGAGTTCTTTTGTATATGGATTCTGCTGTCCTATCGCTTTCGGCATGCTTACATCATTATGAATTACTTCCGCTTCTGGAATATTCTGTAACAAAAACACCGCAAATACTGCAACAACAACCGTGGCACCTATTATTCCTCCAATTAGACCACTGGTTCTATCCATGAGATTATGCTTGCTTATTTTTTATCTAAAAGCTTTACTATATTCTAATTGAGTCTTGTGCGTGGTCCTTCATTGAGTAACTACGACCTCTCCACGACACTGCTGAATCTCCTTTGGCCTTAATCAGTCCTGACAGAAATCCTAATACTACTACCAGACTCCCCAACGGAGCAAACATGGCAAATTTTGTTTCAATAAATAACGCTTGCCTAACTTCAATGACTGCTCCAAGATAAATCAAAAATGAAGCAATCCCAGAGATAATACAAAGTATTAAAAATGATGTGGATTCGCTGACAAAAATTACAGAGTATGCTAAAATTGGAAATGGCATAAAGAGTAAAAATAATACTGCAACAAAAATTCCTATAGCGATATTTCCACTTTGAATATAAAGAGGAATCATTAGTCGTTTTAAGGCATTCCATAATGTGTCTCTGTCACGTGCCCAAATTGCACTGATCAAATGCTCCCCTCTAACCATCCTCATTCTGTAACCTCTTTCTTTGACTTTTTTTCCAAGTGCTCCATCTTCAATTATTTCCTGTTTTACTCCTTTATGCATCCCAACATTCTGGTATACCTCTCTTTTTATTATGAAGAAACTACCAAAAAAATACCCTGTTTTTTTATTTGGGTTGTTCACATTAAGTGCTGAAAATCGAGTATGAAGGAATGTGGAAATCATTGGAAGTGTAATCTTGGTCCAAAAGTCAAACGACAACATTTTTGGAATGACTGATAATGCGTCAAGATTTAAAGAAAGTAAATGTGATACTGCCAGTGAGATGACACATCTATTATGATAAGTGTCTGCATCCGTGAAGAGCAATATGTCTCCTGTCGCCTTTTTGTATCCTTCCATACATGCCCAATTTTTTCCCATCCAATCATCTGGCTTTGGTAAGGCCTTTACTGCAATAATTTTTGAATATTTCTTTGAATATTCTTCAATTATATCTCCTGTTTTATCCTCTGACGAATCGTCAATAGCTATGATCTCATAGTTTTTGTAATCTTGCTCAACTAACCCGTCTAAACATTTTTTTATGAATTTCTCTTCATTTCGCGCCGGAAGAATTATCGAGACTTTTGGAAAAGAATGATCTTTTTTTTCAAAAATGTCAAGATATGGGGTGTGTTTAAATGAATTTAGCATTGATTTAATCAGGTATATCCATGAACATGCAATTCCAACAGTTATTGCAATTAGTGAATAGTTAACAATATCAAATATGATCATCATTATTGTCTTTCTGCTTCATTTTTGATATTTTGTAATGCTTGCTCTGTCCCGTTCTTGATATGGTTTTTGATCATTCCTGTAAACATTCCCATCATGCCTGTTAGTTTAATATCCCATCTGACTTCAACCTTGATTTTCTCCTCTCTCGGTGTTAGCGTAATTATTTTTGTTCCATCTATGATGCCTTTGGTAAATTTTACTTCGATTTTTTCTTTCGGGAACAATATCACCTCTTGGTCACATTTTTGGTCTCTAAATGCAATGGTTACTTCGCGTATGATTGTATTTCCTTCTCTAGAGATGTTCCTTGTTTCTTTTGTCCCTTTCCAGAATTTTGGTTCATTATCTATGTCTGACACAATGTCCCAAACTCTGTCCTTATTTGCATTTATTTCAATTGAAGATTCAATTATTGCCATGTGTTTTCACTATTCTAACAGTAAATATATTAGATTGTTATTTCGTTAAACAATGACTGTGATGGGCAACATGCCTAAAATCCAGAACAGTAACTCCGGTTCTAACGGCATTTGCCAATCTTCCTTCACAGTCATTTAACATTGAACATGAAACCTTCAAGATATATGCCAAAAATCGGGACTTTTGATGGAGAACGATTTTGGAAAAATGCATATGCCCATCAACGAGGCAATCTACTAAGGAAGGTCAAAGTACCTGATGATCAAATCCTTATTCTAGTTAACAAGAAATATCATGAACTTCCGGCCGCGCTAAAATATGATATCGAAACTAGCGGTATTCAAAAAAAAGACTTGATTTAAATTCGAAATTAATTTTAATCAGATGCGTTGAGGTGCTCACATGTTTTCAATAACCTATGATGACTTTGCAAAGCTGCAATTACGTGTGGCTAAAATTATTTCTACTGAGCCAATACCAGGAAAAACTAAAATCATTAAAGGAGTCATTGATCTTGGCAATGAGCAAAGAAATGTCATTATTGGCGGAGCTCAATATTATCATCCTGAGGATATACTTGGAAAGATCGTTATAGCTGTAACCAACTTGGAACCAAAAAAAATGGCCGGCGTAGAATCCAATGCCATGTTACTAGCAGCTGATGTTGATGATAAACCATTTTGGTTAACTGTTCTAGACGATGTTCCTCTTGGGAGTCCCATTAAGTGATTATGTATAAAATAACATATGCGATATTTTTCTAAACAAAATTCTCTTGGTCCAAAAGTGATATAAAATGAATGAAATTGGATTTTGATCTATAACTAATCATAGATCATGAGATTTTTTTCTTCTAACAATGCATGTAAGTTATTCACAGACCGGTACACGTCTGGCTCTTTTTTTGCACCAGTACAGACAAGTTTTCCAGACGAAAATAACAAAATGACTGTTTTTGGATCCAACATCCTATGAATAAGTCCTGGAAATTGCTCAGGCTCATACATGCTTCTGGGTAGCGTCCTTGCTGCCTGTTCTAGGTGTATTTTTCCACCTAAATTTATTGAAGCAACAATATTCTGGATTTCAACTACTGCATCTTTTTTTACTTTGATTCCACCTTTTCGGAGCTTTTGAACTACTGTTTTTACAGCCTTGCGAGCCATCTCTTCAGATTTAGAACCCGTACACACCATCTTTCCGGATGTAAAAATTAACGTAGCCGTCTTTGGACTTTTTAATCTAAACACAAGCCCGGGGAATTGATCAGGGTGATATTCTACGTCTGGAAAAGTCCTCGTAATCTCATTTAGATCCATCTTCTGATCCACAGATGCTGAAGCAACTACATTTTCCACGCTTACAATAGGTTTTGTTTGCGGCATATTCAGATTTTTTGTATCTGAACTATAATAAAAGCACTCGCCAATTTTTTACCTTCCAGTAGACAATTTTTACAATTTTTTTTGTGTCACGAGTTATCTTTAGACTAGACGAATGATTTAATTTAGTTCTAATGATCGCTCAGTCATTGAATTTTACAAATATTGACATTGAACAGTTTTTCGGCCTTGGTGATGATACAAACCCACTGATGATGTTGATATGGATCCTTCCTATAGTTCTATTCATCTTTTATGGACAACGAATACAATTACAGGTAACATCTGGTGAAATCAAGAAAGCCATCAAGAAATTAGAATTATACAAAAATGAATCTCGTGCTGAGCTTATTGACTATGTCAAAAATACATTGAAACCAAAAGAGGATCCTACCAAAAAATTGGATCGATTCTTGGACTATTTCACAATAATGCCTGTGGATATGGATCCTAATGGATTAGTGGATAAGGTTAAGCACATCGTACGATCTAGAGAGGATTTCACTAGAGAACATGTCAAGTCTTTATCCACTAACCAAAACGAATTGGATTTAACCAAAGTACAAACATTGCTTGAAATTGCAACTTCTCTACAACTGATATACAAAGTAATTAATCACATGTTCCTAACTGCAAAAAAGCAAAACAACTATCCTTTAATTTTACCTCTGCAGATGATATTGCCTTTTATAATGGAAGAGGCGGCAGCCATCCACAGTGCTATTTCTACTTTTAAACTAGGCCAACCTGTTGGTGATGGAATTGGCCCTATGATCGTTGGCAGAATGATGCTGAATCTAAAAAAAGAAAACATTGCTTTCCAGACCGTTCTTTCCAAAACCAACTTTGATGGAAGAAATTTGTTTTTGCTTAAAGCTCAGGGTCCTGGTTCCACAGTTGGAAGACCTGGTGATGCAGTTGAAAAAATCGTTTCAGAAAATAAGATTGATATGATAATAATGATTGACGCCGCATTAAAAATGGAAGGAGAGGAATCTGCAACAGTTGCACAGGGATTTGGAGCTGCTATTGGCGGTATTGGAACAGAAAGATATCAGATCGAGGCAATTGCTACAAATCACGACATTCCTATTTTTGCTATAGTGATAAAACAGTCAATAAAAGAGGCAATAAATTTAATGACCAAAGATATTGCAGAAAAGGCAAATGAAGTAAGTTCGCAACTATTAGAAATGATTTCTACTAACACATCCACTAATGATTCTGTATTGATAATAGGTGTTGGAAACACTGTTGGTGTTCCACAATGATATTCAAAAAAGAAACAATAACAGTTGCATACACTGTTGAAAAATGCAAATCATGTGGTTTGGAAAGAAAAAGAAAATTCAAAGATGGTGACTATCTGTTTACAGAAACTGGAAAATGCAACTCATGCAATGATATGATGCTAATTGAAAGAATTTTTGGAGAAACAACCGATCAATGATATTTAGATCTTTTTGATAATTTCTACGAGAATGTTATATCCTAATCAACGTTAGTTTTTTTATGAGTTGGAAGTGCTATCGCTGTGATCTTGTCTTTAAACTTGAATCTCATGCAAATTTACATCGAGATATTACATCCCATCCATGTAATACAATTGCCTCAAAATGGCACTAAAGCCAGATACATGCATTGAAAATATTGTAACAACTACTTATGCCTAGAAAGTTCTTTTCTAAACAAAACATCATTTTAGAAATCACAAACGGCAAATTTCCTGATTCGTTTATGGGAAATGTAAATACTGCTGCTATGATGTTTCAAGGAATTAATTTACACTCACAACAGAGGGTAAATTTGTGGATTTATACAATTTATCATTGTGCTCTAAATTGGAAGAATGATCCTAATCATGTACTGTTAATAGATGCTTGAGTCGTTATTACCGCTCCGTTTTCATTTGGAATAAACGTATGTTCTGCTTGTGCCACTCGTTGCTCATTAATCTCAACCAACACTGGATATGCTTGAACTGCTTTTTTCTTTACCAAATACTCTAGTAATTCTCTTGCCTTTTTTTCATCCCATTCATTTACTATCCATCTTAATGCGAATGGTAACATGTTAAAATTTTCCCATATGAAGTCCAGTAGCCTATTAGCCTCTTCATCCTTGGTTTTTTTTCTGGAATTCAACGCAAAAATATTTTTGACTTGTCCATTTCTTACAAACCCTCCTCCTTTATCTGTAGTAACAAATGGTTCGCATGCATATGCAGTATTCTCAGATAGTGCAAATCCTCCGATAGACCAAATGTTTGGAATGGATTTTCCCGCATGAATTGTATATTGTTCTAATGAATGACCACTAAGATTTGCAATTGGTTTGCATCCCATCTGTTTTATGGTTGACTCAATAGTTCTGCCCACATCGCTTGCTTTTACTCCTACTTTGACCATTGCCATTGCATTACTGAGTGCTTCTTCTGCAGCTTGAACTAGATTATCGTATTGCACATCATAGCAAACCGTTACTGCAGTATCTGCAATATACCCATTAATCTGAGCTCCAAGATCAATCTTAACTAGATCTGAATCTTGAATAATTATTGGATCATTGGGCTCTGCAGTGTAGTGAGCAGCAATCTCATTTATGCTGGCATTTACGGGAAATGCACATTTGGCACCTCGTTTTTTAATTTCACTCTCTACTTCCTCACATATCTCAAAAACGGTTTTTCCCACCCAATTTTTTTCTCTGGCTCTTTCCCTGACTTCTGCTGCTATCCTGCCTGCTTTGATATAGTCATCCACTTGCAACAATTCTGTGTTTCTCAATGTACCTTTAAAATCATTATCTGTCAAGCTTAAATTGGGCGATTTTGACGACTTACTGGGATCGTGGTCTAGCTTGGTATGATTCTGCGTTTGGGACGCAGAGGTCGCGCGTTCAAATCTCGCCGATCCCACCACTTAAACTATTATCAAAGAGTTTGTTACTAATTTTGCCGGGCAATGAGGAGGAGTTAGAGTGATGACTTGATGAAGAATCCAATATTCCTGAGCTCCGGCATGTTTTTATCAATACCTTCAAATTTTTTACATCTTGAATCTTGAAAAACGAGACATAATTCTGATTGTTGGGTTACTGTTGTTCATGGTAGGGCTCTTGCCATTCATGGCACCAGTCTATGCCATACTGATAGTAATTTTCATGTATTTTGGGATAAAATTCTACGTATCTAGAACCAAAAAATCCATCACACATAATTTTGGAGAAGGTGTTTGCATGGATTGTGGCTCCAAAATCACGCATGGAAAGTGCCCGAAGTGTGATTCTTACGAATAATTTCTACGTATCCTTTAAAATGCAAAAAAATCAAATCACATCATGATACTAAACCATATGACTTTAACAACTAGCTCAACTTTTCCTCAATCCCATTCTAAAATGAGCCTATTTTCAATTTAGAACATAACATGTATCCCATCCTCCTGTTTTCTATCCTTTTTTTGGGATTGCTCATAGTGCCTGCAAGTGCGCAGTCTTATCCTAATCATATTGTAATAAACGAAGTTGACCTGAATCCTCCAGGTGATGATTCTGTCAACGTCTCTGAATGGGTTGAACTTTACAATCCCACTAATTCTAAAATTGACCTAAGTGGATGGAAGATTGCATCCACTACTGTTTTGAAAAAAACAATGACTATTCCTACTGGAACATTTATTGAACCTGAAAAATTTCTAAAGTACTCTTATCAAACAGTTTGGTTCACTGATTCAAATGATTCTGTTGAATTACGTGATGCTAGTGGCAATGTTATCGACAAAACACCTCTGTTTGCAGACATAAAAAATGATTTTTCATCTTGGCAAAGAATCTATGATGGTTTTGACACCGATTCTATGAGTGACTGGAAATTTGCCACATCTAACGCAGGTTCTACTAACGGAAAAGAAACCGTTAGCACTACAAAGGAATCCGTGACTGTTACTGTGTCTACTGACAAATTTAGTTACCTGTTTGGCCAAACTGCAATCATTTCTGGCCAAGTTTCAGAGGAAGTTGTAATAACTAAACCATTCTTCCAACCCGAAAAAATATTTCTAACAATATCTGGCCCCAATTATAATAAAACCATTGAATTATTCCCTGACAGGGACTTGAAATACAAAACTACTTTGAACTTACAAAAGGTTCTTGGAATCACTGAGGGTACCTATAATTTATCCGTGCAATATGCTGGTGCATCATCTGGACTAAGTTTCAATGTTGGTACTGAAACTATCTCTGAGACGATAAATCAAAGTGAAACTCTGAGTATTTCTACTGACAAATTGGAATATCTCCCCGGTCAAACATTGGCACTCACTGGAACTAGCTCTAAAATTGTTTCTTTTGAGGGAATGAAATTTAGTATAAAGGATCCATCAAATAATATAATTTCGAATGGTATGCTTTATCCTACAAATGGAAAGTTTTCCACTACTGTTTTTCTCACTACTGTCAAGCCTGTTTATGGAACGTATGAAATAACTGGTGAATATGACGGCAAGACTGTTAAAACTATGTTTGAAGTTGTTCGAGATCTGAAAGAAGCCAAACCGATATCATTATGGACTGACAAAAGTGCTTATAGCTTAGGTGACACAGTAAGCATAACTGGACGTCTAAACAACGTTTGGATTAGTTCACTAGATTTAGAAATTGTTCAGACAAAAAATCTCGCTACCAGTGTCACTGGTAGCGGTTCAGGTTTTAAAATTCTAGATGTTGTCCGAATTCAAGGAGACGGCACATTTTCTTATTCATTTAAAATTCCTGAAAACGGTCAACGACTAGGAGATTATATAATCAAAGTTTCAAAGGAGATTGGCCTAGCTTCTGTCACCATTCATGCCGTTGAGGATCCTAATGAATTCATAGCTATACAAAAACCATTAACACTTTCTACGATAAAACCTATGTATGAACTAGGAGATACTCTTGTAATAAACGGATTCATCGAGAATCCTTCCATTCGCTCTAGCTATGAAAAGGATGTTGTTAAGATATCTATTTCTGACAAAAATGGCAAACCGCTACAAATTGTTGCATTGCCTGATGGTGCAAAAACCAGATTGCGTGATGGGGTAGTGGTGTCCTATGAATTCACTGCTGTTCCTACAGAGTCTGGATCATTCTCAATTAAAACTAGCATAGCAAAAAATGTTTTTCAGGAAGGAACCTATCTGATTAAAGCACAATATCTGGATTTATCAGAAACAATATCTGTTGATATATCAGATCCTCTGAAAATTGACGGTACTTCTTCTTTATCTCTGAACAAAGAAGTTTTTGGATTAGGTGAAACACTAAAACTTTCTGGAACGCTTCCTCCTACAGGTGATGTATCTGTGACTATTTCTATTACAAAACCTGATGGAAGCACAATTACTTCTGGCGCATCAATTGACAAACAAAAGTTTTCATGGTCGTGGCAAACCCCAATAACTGAAAAGCCAGAAAGTGTAAAATCTAGTGATGATCGCTCAGTTTTAAAGACAAACTATGGAGTGTATAAAATTCGTGTCTCAACTAGCAGTTTTGGAGAGAATTTGTTCTTTAAAGTTTCACAGGATCCTACAAATGATAGCCTAGATAAAACTCCACTTTATGTAACATCTGAAAAATCACTTTATCGTGCTGGTGAGAAATTAAAAGTGGTTGGAAATGTAATTGCAAGAACGCAAGGAAATGAGGGGCTCGTTATACCTGAACGTGTCACATTACGTGTTTTAGATGGGATATTTCCTTACAAATTGATTCTAGAGTCCCAAGTGTATCCAAATCATGGGGGTGAATTTCAAAGTCTGTTTGATTTGCCTCCTACAGTGTTTGCTGCAGGGGAGTATAAGATAAACGCAATATATCAAAATAAGAAAGTTGAGTCTGTTTTTAGTGTGGCTAATGACTTTCTGATCAATTCGGATGAACCTGTTTCTCTCTTACTCGCTACTGATCAGAACCAGTATCATCCTGGAGACATAGTTGTTCTTACTGGCAAACCCAATAAACTGATATATCTTGAAAAATTTGATGTCAGTGTAATTCAGAAATCTGGTACAGAAATAACCTGTGGTTCATTCATTTGCGGTAAGCATCTGGGAAAAATCACCACACTACGACCTAGTCCCTCCGGCTCCTTTACATACGAATTTTCAATTCCTGACAATTTGTCTAGTATTGGAACGTATGAAATAACTGTAGATGCAGACTTTGAAACTAAATCTATAAAATTTGATGTTGTAGAAAGACCTCATATAGTGACTCCTTCATCAACAATAATAGAAAAGCAAAACAGAATTCCTGATTCGCACATATCTATTATTGCTAACGAAAAAGCAATCGAAGAAAACAATATTGCACCCAGAGTCATTACCGGCTCTCTGCTTGTCGCTAAAGAAGATCAGGCAAATGTTGCTCTCCGCGTAACCTCCGAGTCGGGAATTTGTGTGATTGGCCCTGAACTATCCTGTCTTGTCAACGAATCTACTAGAAAACCTGGCCAAATTTACGATGTTGTTAATGTGGATGGTGTAACTCTAAAAGTAAGGTACAGTGGTTCTGACGCACGCTTAGAGAAATTTGACATTCTTCCAGAATCTGATGAATTCTTGCCTAATTCTACTTGGAATGTTGATGTTATAAAAGAAGATCAGGCATCTAGATTTTATTATAAAATTAATTACAAAACCATAGAATAAACTCAAAAACCTCTTGTATTGTAGACAAGTGTGAAATTACATTTATTGATGTTTTATCAGGATGATCCAAAGAAATGTACGGCTGCGAAAATGATAAAATTCGGGCTTGCTAAAAGCACTAGAAAAATTCCACCTAGCAGTATTGTATTGGATCCTTTTTCAGACAATATTCTTCTCCCTAGTGATAGATTTCTGGCTAATAATTTAGTTGGAATTGATTGTTCTTGGAACCAAGCCCAGCAAGCATTTTCTCGTAGATATAATGGATTGAATCGAAAACTTCCTCCTTTACTAGCAGGGAATCCCGTAAATTACGCTAAGTTCGACAAATTGACAACAGTTGAGGCATTATCTGCTGCTTTGTTTATACTTGGTTTTAAGGAGAACTCTTTGAGTCTTCTTGATAAATTCAAATGGGGTCATACTTTCTATGAGCTGAACCAAAATCTTCTTGAAGAATATAGAAAAATTGAATCATTCTCTCAAATTGACAAAATTCTTAAGGAATATGGTCTGTCACATTGACCTTCTCTTGTTGATGATGAAAATAATTATCATTGCTAATGGAAAAACTGCCAAGATCACCCACAAATAATCTGCCTCTTCTTCAGTAGTTTCAACTATTACATCATAATCTACTATCTGTTCGTTATTTTCTGTAACCACAAAACTTGTTTGATAATAATCTGGTTTCATCACTTCATCTGAAACTGCAAACACTTTGAGATTATTAGCACCGACGTCTAGTTTTTCTAACAATTCCTCTGTAAGGATAATCCTAGCTTGATTTGATTCTGTGCTTAATAAATCAGACAAAATATTGTTGCCTTTGTTATCAGAAATGAAATAAATGATTGAATCTGAATATTTTGTTTTTACTTCAATTATCTTTTCTGACATCTTATCTATTGTAATGGGTACCTCGATATTGGTTATTTCTGGAAATTTTGGCTCTTCAAACTCTGACCAATGACCCAACGTAAATGGATAGTTTTCATCATCAAAACTACTGATTGTTATCGTTCTGGATTCCGGTGAATATGATTCTAAGAAAAATGGTCCATTACTGATCACTGCATGGTTTTTTTCCTCAATCCAATGTATTGATGCATCATATCTTGTTTTCAGATAATTATCATCTATCTCAAATCCATGAAAAGCATTTGGAATATGTTCTTCATTTTTAAATTTATTCAAATACTCTAGTATGATTTTGGAATCTTTTGGAGTTAGTAGAGATAACCAGTCTATATTTTTATTCGCAGAATCGGCTCTTGAATACGACATTTTTCCATCAAGTACTGACTGCTCCATTGCTTCAGAAATTTCCCAAGGTACCACACTCCATATAGATGCCCACTCTGCAATCTCTCCCTTATCAAAATGCCAGTAATCCACATAAACATCAATTGTGTCCTCATCTATTTTGTCTAAGGCAATCAATGCCTGAGCAGTCTGTTCTGCTCTTGGAGTAAACTCTGTATCAAAAGTTTTATCATTGCCATCTGTAGGCGTACCCCATTCTATTACAAAATACACTGCATGAAGAATGTCATTAATATCCATCATTTGTCCATTATGCCAATGACTAAATCTAAAATCAAATGTAATTTTGCTTGTTGCTTGTGTTCCGGAAGGTACTTGCTTCCATTTTTGCTCTTTAACGTCCCATCTTATGGCTTCTTTAGGTACATCTAATCTAGAATTAGGTCCGTCCGTATCTACGTTCCAGCTTACTCTGACTGGAATTGTTTCTCCAGAAAATGGATGTTTGAAGCTTCCAGGGTCTGAAACCACATTCCAAATATGTCTACTGTAACTATCGCCAAAGCCTCCAACAGGATTCCATGCACCTTGATAAATCTGCTTTACACCAATCTTTAGCTCATCTGTGTCTCCTTTCGCATTGATTGGTGTGAACCTGCTCGTGATGCCAGCACCAAAATCGTTCACAACTCCCTTAATTTTTTCATTCACCACATACTGATCAATCTTACTGGCAAGAAAAATTCTGATTGATTCATCAACACCTTCCCTAACTGCATTTTGAACTAATGTTTTTCTTTCATCTGCAGAGCTGAAGTTCCCTGTATAGATTTTTTGTGTGATTGAATCAAGAGAATCATTCTCATAGTTCCAATATGATGGCACTTTAAACCCCGGCATATTTGCAAACCATGGAGCGTACATCTGAGCCAGTCCTACAGAATCATACTTTGTAAATGATGTTCTTCCCCATCCTTCAGTGTATATGTTCCATTTTAACTCTGCAGGATTAGAACCATACACTACAACATATGCCTTGTTCAGGTCCCCGAACTCTTTGATTACTTTAAAACCTAATTTCTGCATCTCTGTTGATAAAATCTCGCCAATTGATTTTCTAACAGGATCGTCACTTCGAATAAAAATCGTTATTTCAATCGGTTTGTCGTTAAAAAACCATAAATTTTCTTTTTTGACTGCGCCTATTGATTTTAATTCATTGGTGATTATCTCATTTGCAAGATTTGCATTGTAGCTAAAATCCATCTTTTCTAATTGCTCCAAGACTGAAAAAAATTCAGGATCATCTCTGCTGTAATAGGAATACATCGGAATGCCATATCCACCCATTAATTCATTGACGATCAGTTTTCTATCTACAAGATAGTTCATAGCAAATCTTATTTCTTTTTTAGAAAAGGGATTAAATTTTCCAGATTCAGCCGGATTTAACAAAATACTGTATGACCCTGTAGTGGAATCAAAAACCTGTAATCCTTTTTTGGACTCATGATCTTCTAATCTATCTGATGGAATTCTATAATAATACATATCCAAGTTTCCGTTTCTTACTTCCTCCAATGCCGTATTCTCATCTAAATATTGAATAAACGTCACAGTATCAAAGAATGTGCTTTTTTCACCAAATGATTCATGCATAGTTAACATCACAAATAATGCAGCTAGTGCTATCACTAGCAATGATTTCATGTTGATGAATTTTTGTTACAAATACTAAAACCTATTTCTGTATATTTTAGTCTGAAACATCCTCAAAACCTATATCTGCTATGTTCCCAAATTTTCTCACTTGCAAAATTCTCATAACCTGATATCGGGATTGTCTGGAATCATCCCTGGAGGAATCACTTCACAAGATCTGTCTGCAATTCTTAATATCTCTGAATTCCATTCTCAGAATGTCTTAGATGAATTTGTTTCACATGATATCGGAACTAAAAAAGACGATGCCTATTTTTTTGATATTCATGACAAGCTCAAAGCCGCTATTTGGATGATTCAAAATGGTTGTCCTATTGACGATATTTCAACAAAATTACATTGGAAAGATTTTGAAGGACTGGTATCTGAAATTCTATATGAAAAAAATTTTGCAGTGATGAAGAATCTGATTCTTACAAAGCCTCGAATGGAGATTGATGTAGTTGGAATCCGTCTAGGAATCGCAATGTTGATCGATTGCAAGCATTGGAAACGATATCCGTATTCATCTCTAATGAAAGCAGTAAACAAACAGGTAGAACGAACTAAATCCTATGTGTCAAAGACACAAAACTCTGTGGCCGTACCTGTAATCGTTACATTATACAAAGACAAAGTTGATTTCATTGATAAGGTGCCAATAGTTCCTATTTTTCAATTCGCATCATTTGTGGATGACTTTTATGGAAATCTTGAGCAAATGAAAACTATAGAAACAAACTAGTGAGAAAAAGGCAAACTCCTCCAATCAAAAACCGTTTTGTTATTCTTAGTGAATTGTCTAAAGCCTTAGAATAATCTTCAAAAATACCTTGACCCATGATTTTTACATCCGTCTGGTTCTCCAAAATCTCATATTTTGCAATTACTGTTCTGGATTCTGCCTTTTTTGCTATTTTTAAGAACCATTCTGACAATTTCTCGGCGTCTGTTATTAGTCCTAGTTGGTAATACCCATTTTTGTTTCGTGCTTTCACGGGAGCATAATGAGTATCGGAAGTACATATTTCTAAAAGATTAAGATTGTTTTTTGTAAAATTCTCTACGATTTTCTCTCTCACCCCATTTTCCATATTGTTTGCATCTGCCCATCCTATGAAGTATTTTTTGTCATTTACCACAAAACATACTGTGCCGAGCCCTCCCATGCCTAGGTCCTCTGCCCATAAATCCATCCCTTCCGAATTTGCGTAACCGAATTTTATTGGGTGGTTTTCTTTTCTAATTAACGAGTCTAGGCAAGACTTTGCTGCTTTTAACATGTCTTCACCATTTTCTTTTGAAATTTCTGGCCCCATTGCGTTATGACAATCGACAATCATTGTATGTGTATAGTTTCTATTGTTTGCATACTGCTCAATCTCTTTTTTCATATAATTTGGTATGTCTTCCATTCCGTGTGGTGATAGTGACAAAAATAACAATGGATTATTTCCAAACCTTAGTCCAATCACTCTTGCTTTGTTAATTTGTACTGTGACAGGTTCGGTACATACCAATCCTTCTTCTTTCACTTTGCTGTTTCCCAAATTCTTCAAATAATTTTCTACTTCATTCTTTGATGGTAAATTAAGCGCATGATCTGAAATGCTATGCATAACCATGGCTGATGAATCTAGATTTTTATAAATTAGATATGGTATGTTACTTCCACCCACAGGATGATATGGCCCGGGATGAATTTCTGGCAATACCATTCTGAATTCACTCTCTCCATTAGATGCCATAAGTCTGATTTGTGATGTAGCTACTTTTCTACTACTGGATCTATTCTCCATAATTTTTTCTGCATCTGTGTAGTCATTTCCTTGTGATGCTAAATACGCTTGAATTGTTTTATGCGTGCTTTCCATTCCTGGTCTGCCAGCTCTGTCTGTCATAACTGACCACACACTTGCAATAATGAGGAATGAAACACCGTATGCCAATGTTACAAAATCTGTCAACATGGATGTCCACATACCGACTGGTATCAGTACCATGAACATTGCTAGCGGTTGAACTGCACAAATTGCCCAGGCTTTCTTTAAACTTACACCTAACGTAGTTGTGTAAATTCCTATTCTAAAACTAGCAAAAAGAAACATTCCAAATGTTACAAAAAACAGCGATGGTTCTTTGGATAAGATAAAACTAGCCAGCAATCCACTAAGAAGAGCAGCTATCCACAACATGCTTCCAAATAAAGACGAGTGCAACGACTTGGAATATTCCTTCTTTTTTGTAAACTGAGTATCCAATACTTGTGTAATTGCCAATACTCCTACCACTAATGGAATTCTTAACAAAAAGTCCTCCGAGTCTAAAAATACTAGGTAAGTTATGGTCGTAATCACAGCTGCAATAATTAACGATGCAACCAGCGAAAAATAATGCGACGATGGATTGATCAGTGTAAGGGAAAACCTGTTGTGTATGTTTGAAACACCATCAAGATCTTTTTCCATTTTCTAATCACGGAACTAGAAAAATATCAATGGCCCATGAGATGGCAATCAAACTAATTGGAATGGATACTACTACTTTAGGATCAATCTTGAATCCTTTTGTTTCATCCTCAAAGAAACGCATCAATCCTCCACTTGATGCAGGAAGAGGCGCAGACTTCTTTTTACTACTCATGACATCTGTGTTCCTCTAATTTTTACATAAAAACTTTATTGTTACTCAAAGACTTTTTGCTAGTAAACTACAAGCCAGACAGTGATCATTCCCCTGACAAATGGGAAGGTTACAGGCCTTGACCTGAAATGAAGCCGGATTCTACTATCAAACGCTCACAGAACCTTTTTTTGTGGCAAAAATCACTACAAAACAATTGGTTTGCACGCCAACAACCTAGAAGGATTATTGAGAGATAATCCTTCTAGAAAGTTCAGCGTTTGACACCTTCTGATATTGAATTTTTAAGAATCATTCTAGCGCAAAACAGTGCCCATTAGGTCTATGTTGTGTATATGGTTTATTGCAATTAGTATATTTTCCAATAAATTCATCTTCATTTGTCCAATCTTCTTCTCTATGATCTGGTTTTGAGGGTAATTTTCTAGTATCAGTCTCAAGAAAGTCTTGAGAATTACTCATCGTCACCTTCCCTCCTAATTTCTATTGGTTTACCACAACCTCTTTGAAGATTTACCGGTTATCTAGACATTCGTTGCTAATCTTGTCAATACCACGAGTCTTGTGACCACGTGCAATCTCTGCAATTCTTTCAACTACAGGAGAAAGATTAGCTTGTATTTTGCCAGTCATGATAAATGGAGAACCCATTAAGTATTTGAAAAAAGGTATTCGAAATATGTCTGACGGTTTAACTACATAGGGTCAAAAAACTATTGTTTTTTCTTAATTTTGTCTAATGTGTCTATTACTGAATTAATTGATTCTAGAATTTTTTGTTGTTTCTGATGATCTGACTCTGCTTCAAACTCTTTCGAAAGAACTTCCAATTTTGCCTCAAGAACTTCCTGAACATTCATTTTTTTGCCATTCTCTGCTGGTTTAGAGCCATTGTCTCTTTTTTCGGGCTCCTTCCCACATTTGATGCATAATGCATATCCTTCTTTCATTACTCTCACCCCTTGGCAATATGGGCATGGCTCCTTCAGTAATGTCGCCCCTTTTAGAAGCATGTCTACTGCCTTTTTTGTAATGTCACTTGACACACTAAATTTCCGTTTTTCTGTTTAAAAAATACTTTTTTTTGGATCGTGATGTGCCAAATAAGGCTTAATAGTGCGTTAAATTGTGTTAACATAGAACGTATGGCAGTAATTTGTAATACCTGTGGCCTTCCTGAAGATTTGTGTGCATGTGGTGAACTTGCAAAAGATAGTACCAAAA
>JAGQHF010000011.1 GCA_020431985.1 Nitrosarchaeum sp.
ATCCAGTAGCCCGAGGCAGATTCGAACTGCCGTCTCCGCCTATCCACTCCTGAGATCCAGAGGGCAGAATCCTTGATCTAAAATATTATTTGACCGCTAGACTATCGGGCTACCAAAAAAATTTTTGAATCCTTGGAATATAATTATTTGCTGCATTCATTTGACTCTTGCCTCATGGATTGCCGTTGCATAATCGCATTTGGCCTTTAATCTCATGTAAGGAATAAGTCGATAGTGAATTGAATAAATCTTATCTTCTTTCAACAAAATACCTTTCTGCATCAGCGATACTAATCCTCTTGAAGTAACTGTAACTCCAATTTTTCTTTCCTCACAAACTTGGTCACGTTTTCCTTGGTACTGTTTTAAAGTAAACGCAACATCATTAAGCTCTAAGATTAATGGCCATACAATTTCAGTCCAGACAAATCTTCTATTTTGTGTAGCTGATGCATATTTTCCTTTTTCACTCAACATTAATAACATCTCCAAAAGATGTTATAACTCATAGTTGTCTCACAAAGAAATTCAAGAGTCCCTTAATTTACTACAAAAAAACTGGGATGTTGACCCAATATTACGTGATTTCATGCTAGGGAAAATAAAAGAAGTGTCCGACTATCCAATTAAAGTCAAAGACGTCATCTTTCATTTACCATATATTACAACTGAAAAAAAATATATTTTATGGAAGTGTTATTGGCCCGACTGCCATAATTGTTGTGAAAGACAAGGGAGACTTCCTCTGACATCTGATGATCTTATAACAATAGGACAAGGACTCAAATACCAAAGAACTTCTGATTTTGTAAAAAATGAAACCTTGATCACCACCTATCAGGAGCCAGGCCCTTCAGGTCAGCTTACCACAATTACCACAATCAATCTTAAACGAAAGAAGGATGAAATGGAGATAGATGATGGAACTCATATTCCATGTAGGTTTTTAGATGAAAAAGGAGGGTGCAGTATGCACCCACATAGACCTGGAGTGTGCTATCTCTATCCATTTTCTACTTGGTTAGAAAATGAAGGTGGAATTGCACGGGTTCATGCAACATTTCAGTTTACAGGAGATTGTCCTGGATTTTATCTGTCTGAGGACATTGTCTCAATGAAGGAAGAGTTGCAAGAATATTCTAAAATAATACACGAATATAATATGGCATCAAGTAGAAGTAATAGAGAAAACTACAGTTCAGTTAGTTTTAATTAATCTAAGCTTTTGCAACTTTCATTAGATCAGCCATCTTTATTTCCATTCCAAATCTATCTTCATTTTTCTTCATATATCTGTAAATTGAAATCACATCTGATATGGATTTTATAATGTTGAATTCCTTGTGTATTTTCTTTCTAACAAATTTGAATACCTTGTCATAAACTTTGTAGTGTTCCATTACTGCTTTCTCATATGCTGCAAGGTCATTCATATTGTCCAAAAATATTTCAACACATTGCATGCTTGGAATGATTCCTTCACCAAGCAATGCATAAACTGTTCCTATGGATTCCCCGACACCTACTACCTTTCCTTTGTAAAACGGTTTACAATTTCCTGGAGTTGCAAGTCGTATTGGTCTTCCTTTAGTCGCGATGACCTTCCCTCCATGTTTCTTCAAAAATTCATCTGTCGCCTTGATGTGGTTCTTCATATAATCCCCAGCTCCAATATGTGCCCATTTTTTGCCAAGCGGAAAATACCAAAAATATCCTGACATTCCTGGAAATGGTTCTATGTAGAAATCATCATAAGGCAATTTATTTTCATATTCTACTTTGTATTCGTAGGTGGGCAGAAAAAAATCCTTCTCCAATTTTGGCAAATAAACTCTATGAAATCCTGTGCAATCCACAATCATATCGTACTCTTTTTCTAGGTATTCTAGCTTTGGAGATTCTCCGTATACTACTTTGCAATCTTTTATGAAGTCCTTTATCAGAGCAAGTTTGTCATAAGTACATAATCCATGTAGGCCTATGTCAAACTTTGTGTTATCATTCATCTTTACATGCATTGTTTTTCCATCATGAATCAGAAAATCATCAAAATCCCGTCCCACTTTTTTACAAAAATTTGTTAATACTGGTTTTATTGTGCCCCATGCACAAATAGAATCATGTCTGTCCTCCGTATTTCTCTCGTAGCCGACAACTTCATGTTCTGAATTCTTCAACCTAGCCATAAGATAGCTACCGGCGACACCCATGCCCATAACAGCAATCTTCATTTAGCAACAAGACAAATCCCGCCTAATAAATACACTATCTGACTCGTAATTTACCACTAGTATAACACAGTAGTTTTAGTTAAATATCAAATTCTCCAAAATAATTTGAAAAGGTGAGTCTGTCGTCTCTCTGCATTCGCTGGAGGCCTTAAGATATTCGCTGTCGTCAGCAACTTCCATTGTTGGTCTTAAGCGATGAGCTGTCATCAACATACCTTTGGTGGTTGGTCTTAAGCTCACAATCCTTTATTTTTTTATTGAATTAAATTTAGTTTCAATAAACATTAGATGTGGACACACTTGAGGCAATTAGGCAGCGGCGTTCGGTTAAGAACTTTGACATACGCCACCAGATTACTCAAAAAGAAATTACAACTATTTTAGAACATGCAATTTTATCTCCCACATCGTACAATATTCAAAACTGGCGCTTTGTTACCATCACAGACCAATCGATTAAGAATAAACTATCTGAATTATCTCATGGTCAAAAACAAGTTTCAGAAGCTTCGCTAATAATCATACTGTGTGCTGACCTCAACTCATGGGAAAAAAATCCTCAAAGGTATTGGCAAAATATCCCTGAAGAACCTCGTAATGCTTTGATTGAATCCCTTCAAAAATCATATCGAAACAAACCGCAACAACAAAGAGATGAAGCAATGAGATCCTGTGGTATGGCAGCACAAACAATCATGATTACTGCCAAATCGATGGGTTATGACACCTGTCCAATGAAAGGTTTTGATTACGATGAAGTAGGAAATCTCATCAGATTACCAGATGATCACATAATAACTATGATGGTAGTTGTGGGAAAGGCAACCAAGGCTGCATCTCCGCGAGGAGGGCAGCTACCTATATCTGACATAACATTTGAGAATCACTTTTAAACATGCATTCTTGGATTATTGATGCCAAGGCATTTGAATACGACCGCCATTACAGTGAATGTAAAAAAAACAATCACCCTTTTATTAAAGCGCGAAAGAATATGGCCACAAAGAATTATCTTGTATTTCTGGATATGGCCACATGCAGCCAAAAACTATCTGAGAAAGATCAGAAACAACTATTTGATATTTTTGCTTCTACACATACTAGTAATATAGAACAACACTGTGAAATAACCAGCGAATTTTGTAATTTTGATGGAATTCTACCAACACAGTTAAACAAATTTCTTGTGCAGATATATGAAGTGGCTAAAAACCAGTAACAAATCTTTAGAAACTAGAAACTTGTTTAGTCATTATTTTTACATTGAATTCAATTGGCAAACATAAGATTGATTATCATTCAGTACAAATTGCAAAAATGGGAATTGATTCTTGATCCTCATCAACCTACAAAACCATGATTGTTTTTAGATCTGATGGACAGAAATTTAAATGGTCTCCAAAAACAATCAGACAACTAATCAAAGAGGGATAATCAAGAGCCCGAGATGGATTTGCCAAGTGAACTGCAGAATACTCCCAAACCTGAGATCTACATCATGACATCAGATAATCATGTCATTCATTGTAACAAAGGACCCGCTTTAACAATTGCTGTATGTTATTACTTTTACCCTTACTTTGTAAATGCCAATGCTTTTACAATATCTGTCTTGCTAATGATTCCAATGAGATTTCCATGACCTGACAAGACTCCTGCACCGTTGATATTATTATCCAGCAATAGTTTTCCAGCTTTTACCAGATCGTCATCATAGTTTACAGTATCTATGTTTCGACTCATTACTTCATCAATCTTTGTAGTTCCTCCAAATCCCGATTCGGACAAAAACCCTTTACGTGGAAATATTATGGAAATCAGAGGATCAGAATTATCAAGTACGTTATCCTGTCTTCCTAAACTGAGTGACAATTTGAACAGATCTTTGAACGTTACAATTCCAACTGGAGTTTCTTCATGGTCTCGTATGATAACACGCGCAATTTTCTCATCAATCATCTTTTTCACCACTTTGTGTAATGGGCTATCCGAATATTGCCAAGAATAGTATGGAGACATGTATTCTCCAACACTTTTTTTCCCAGGGTGTGTTTTTGTAAAATATCTTACCAAGTCAGTTTTTGTAATGATGCCTGTAACATGATCATCTGAGGTTACACCCAACGAACCTATTCCGTTTCTTAGCATTATTTCTGCACAATCAGACAGTCTTGTTGCACCATCAACCAAAATCAGATTTTTAATGATTTTTGTCAGTGGAATATTTTCTAATTTTTCTTCACCCTGTTCTGTCAAAAGGAATAATCCTAGATCTTTTTCCGAAATGAGTCCTGTAATCTTTTCGTCATTGTTTACTAATAGCCTGCTCTTTTTTTCGTCAATGAATTTTCTCAGCACTTCATCCAAATTAGATGAATGTTTAATTGTTCTTGGATTGTTCATGTAGTCTTTTGCATATTTCACATGGTTTCATTCATGGTGAATTATAAAAAATACGGGTCAATTACCAACCATGAAAATAGAAAACCAGAAGACATTGGTTTTATTTTCTAATTCCAATGTCATCCAGTGTGCTTGGTACACTGTACTTTCGATGTTTGTATTTAACATCGATGGACGATTTGTAAGTACACAATCAAAAATTACCCCCTTTTTCACTTGTTAATTTTATCATAAATTTGACTATTTTGATATTGCATTTATGGTGCTTAGTTTTGATTGTGATAAAATTGCAATTGCTGAAACAATTGCGATTACTAGTATCAATATCGTTAATGTTCCAAATTCTGGAACTGCGAAAGTTCCAACAACTTCAATTTCTTGAGTGCCTGTTAGAAATTCTATTGTTAACGTTCTGTCGATATCTGTTTTTGTTTCTGTATAATCTACCTCTTCACCATCAACTAGAATAAAAAAACTCTCATCCATCCCATCAATTGTTGCGTCAATTACTTCTCTTGGAAATGTAATTACCAATGAACCTGGATGAGTAGCATCTATTGAAATCAAAACAGAATTGGATTCTCTACTGAGAAAAATGTCTGTTATCTGTGCTCCTGATATGTTGTATTCTATTCCAAGTTCATCGCTTGTCTCAAATCGCTCTATCCTGTCAGGCAAGTTTTCTCCATAAACATATCCAATTCCAGAAATGATAAACCCTATTGTCATTAATAATATGAATAATTTCACACTGTAATTCTGAACGGGTTTGATTTAACATTTATTCATGACATTTATTCATAACCGACTCAGTGTTTATTGAAACGTTTTCGTTCTTCATTATTATATAATCATATGATGCTTATTCCATACATGTTGTGTCCCAATAGATGAAATCTAATTTGAGCTATCACTCAATTAATATGGCAGGTTTGAATGGCCTTGCATGTCTTGCCTTTCCTTTTGGATCATAAATGTCTGAATCGTTTTCTGAATATACTGTAATGTCTACTCCAAACTCTTTCTTTCCAATACTTGTTAATTCTTTTGCCAAGAATTCTTTCTCATCAAACGATTCAGATTCCAGCTTCATTGCCTTGATTGTTTCCGACTCTGAGTACAAGTCTTTGATTACTTTTTGGACAAAATCTGGCATCTTTTTGGCATCGCTAGTCTCCGGATCTGCAATGAGCTCTTTCATCACCACTCCCATATTGTTCTGTCCTCCAACCATTATCTCCAGTATCTTGCGATAAACCTTGGTTTTCATACTATCAGAGTTCACATAAAGTACGATTTTCTTTGGAGTTATTTTTGTAACCTTGAGAATATTTGAGATATCCTCAATAGTGCTCTTTAGAAATTCCTCTGACTGAATTGCAGTGGCATCTATGTTCTCTTTGGAATATTCGGGCCATGAACTCTTTGACACTAGTTCGTTATATCCTAGTTTCTGCCACATCTCTTCAGCTATATGGGGTGCAAATGGTGATAACATTGCAACTCGTGCAGAGTTTATCTTGTGTAATATCCCTGAAATATCACTTCTTCCTTTTGCTTCTATTCTTTTTGCATACCAACTCAGGTCAGACTCAAAGGTAAAGAGAATATCATGAAGTGCTTCTCGCAATCTCATCTTTTCTATGGCTTCTGTAACCTGGCTAATCATACTCTGTGTTTTGGATAGAATCCACCTGTCTTCAGCCTCCAAATTACCAATATCTGATACTTTTGCATTACAGTCTTCTAATAGCGATTCTAGCTTGTTTTGAATTCCAGATACTGATTCCATGTTAAAGTCAGCATCCTGTAACAGCTCAGCTGATGAAATTATTGCTAATCTGATAGGATCTGCACCGTGATCTTTTATTGCAGTTCGCAATGGAATAATGTTTCCCATGCTCTTTGACATTTTTGCTCCATCCATCATGACACTGCCATTGACAACAATTTCTTGTGGCCAATGTTCTTTTGGAAATATTGCAACGTGATTTAGTACAAAAAATGACAGGTGATTCTGAACCAAGTCACGTCCTGAATGTCTTGAATCCACTGGGTAAAAGTATTGGAACTCTTTTTTGAGCAGATTAACTGTATCTACAGAAAGTTTTGATGTGCTTGCTACTAGTGATGCATCTCCCTTGTCTAGCAAAACATAATCAAACAATTCCTTTGTGAGGTTCTCAGGTGTTACGGTTCCGTCATTTACAAATCGAGATATGGTATAGTATGCCATGTAAATCACAGAGTCTGATAAACTCTCAACAATCCAATCCTTGTCCCATGGAAGTTTTGTTCCAAGTCCTTGTTGTCTTGCACATGCTCTCTCGTGCAGCCAGCCAATTACCTCTACAAACTCTGTCTTAATGTTGTTTGGAAGGATATTCATCTCATCAAAGCAGTTACGAGCCAATTCCTTCCAGCTTTCATCTCCATAATTCAAAAACCACTGGTTGTTCAGTATTTTTACAACACATTCTGCCCCACAGCGACATCTTACAGGAGCATTCTCAAGAACCGGAAATTTTTCTAGGAAATTATTTTCTTGCAGCCATGCTCTGATTTTGTCACGGCCAAACTGAACTTTTTCATTGCTGAATTGACCACATTTGTCGTTTAGCTTTCCGTCTGTAAACTCTTTGAGGTATAGCGCCTTTGTTGCCTCTTCAAGTTTTTCATCTGACTGATCAGAGACTCCAAGTTTTTCACAAATATCTTTTGCAGGAATGGAACCGTAACCTTCGGTTACTATGATTGGGATGGGCTCTATTTTTGAGGCTAGTTCATGGTTTTTTATCCTCAAATCCATCAATGCCTGGTAGTCCTTTGGAGCATGTGCTGGAACTGACATTACAAGACCTGTACCCATGCTTGGCTCTACAAAGTCAGCAGGCAAAACTGGAATCTCTCGTCCGTCATGGTTTGTTGCATATTTTCCAATGATTTCACTTCCTGAAATCTCTCCGATTACCTTTACTTGTTTTTCAAAGAATTCTATTTTCTTTGCACATTGTTCTGAAACTATCCACATTTCATCATCCACTGTAACTTTTTTGTAGATTGTATTTGGATTGACCCAAAGATTGGTTATACCAAATATTGTTTCAGGTCGAAGCGTTGTAATTGGAAAAATAAAATTGCCAAACTTGAATTTGATCAAGAAATTTTTGTCATCAATCTTTGGCTCTACATCCCCCATTGTATCATGCTGTGATACTGGGTTTTGATCAACTGGACACCATCCAACTGGGTGACTGCCTTGAATAATTCGACCTTTTTCTTTTAGTGTTGTAATTTGCCACTCGATGAATTTCTGATATCCTGGTACGATAGTAGTGAATTCACGTCTCCAGTCAATGGAATACCCCATCTCAATCATTCCAGATTTTATCTCTTCATGAAAATAGTCTGCAATCTTTACTGGCTCTACAAATGTCTTGATTGCATCTTCAGGAACATGGTAGATGTTTCTTAATCCATCAAGAATTTCTTTTTCTCCAGCTCCAATTCTCTTTGCCATTCCTAATACTGGAGTTCCTGTATAATGGAATCCCATTGGAAACAAGACATTGTATCCTTTCATTCGATAAAATCTTGCATGAACATCAGCCAGTGTGTATGTTCTTCCATGTCCAATATGTTGCGGCGAATTTGGATATGGATATGCAACTGTGATGAATTTTTTTGGCTTATCGTTTGGATTTGTCTCAAAGTCCTTTGATTCTATCCACTTGTTTCTCCACTTTGTCTCTATCCCGTTCCAGTTTATTGTCATTGCATGCTTACCCTAAAATCATTGATTTTGCTTTGGCTACTGCCTCGTCTTTTTTAGATGTGTCTTTTCCGCCTCCTTGTGCAAACTTGTCATCTCCGCCGCCAGAACCGCCTAAAATATCAGCCACTACCTTGGCAATTATGCCTGCACTCACGCCTGATTGCTCTCCAGCATACACCATTACTCTGATGGTTGGGCCTGATTCGAAGATTCCGCAAAATGCCGCACTTGTATCCCTTGTGACTAGCTTCTTGCCAAAATTGAGATGAAAATACTCATCATAATTCTCACTTGCAGTAAAGCAAATCTTGTTTTTCACAATGACTTCTTCTATTTCCCCTGATTCTCCATCTAGAATTTTTTCTAATAGAATTGGCATCTTTTCTCTTGTCTTTTGCTTATTTTCTTCTCTTTGTTTTTCTAGTTTTGCTTTAGCTTTTGCCTCTTGCTCTTTTCTTTTTTGTTCTTCTTCTTGTGACTTGACATACTCGTATGCATTTTGTCCTGACACAAATTCTAGTCTGACAACCCCATCTTGAATTCTCTTTGTCTTTGTGATCTTGATTAGTCCAATATCTCCTGTCTTCTTTACGTGAGTTCCACCACATGCCTCAATGTCTCTGTCTTTTATTGAAACAATTCTTACAAACTTTACTGGAACGACACCACCTTGGTAAATTCTAAATCCGTATTTTTGTTCTGCAGTTCCTCTGTCAAAATAATCAATACTTACTGGAAGATTCTCTTTTACCAAATCATTTGCAGCTCTTTCAATTTCTTTTACTTGATCATCAGTTAGAGATGAGTGATGTGTGATGTCTAGTCTGGCATGGTCATCTTCTTTGAATGCGGAATGTTGCCAAATCCATGAACCCAAAACTTTGCGTGATGATGCATTGATGATATGGGTACTTGTGTGGTTTTTTGTAATGTTGGAACGTCGTGTCTCATCGACCTTGCACGATACTGTCTCTCCTTCATCTGGAGTCCCGCCTTCTAGCTTATGAACTATAATGTCTGCATGTTTATCCACATCAACCACTGCAAATCCTGCAATAGTTCCGTGGTCTGGCTCTTGTCCTCCGCCCCTTGCATAAAATGAAGTTCTATCAAGAATCACATAATCATCAAAGACTCGAAGTACCTTGGCATCAAACTCCATTGGATCATGCTTGTAAAACAGCATCTCAGTTTCAGGTATCCCGTCAAGTGGGAGTTCAGCGATTGCTTTTTTCTTTTCAGACTGATGCAAGTCAGATAGTTTGGAGTAAAATGATGATGGAATCTCATCAATTGCATTGATCTCTTTTAGATATTCAGGTGTGATTCCGTCTGATTCGTATAATGTGATGAGCTCATCTACTGTTGGGATTCCTTTTTCTCGAACCTTGTCTGCCTTTTTCTTCATGTGTATCTTTGATTCTTCATATCGCTGTGATTCTAATCTCAAAATTGTCTTGACGTCTTGGCGTTTCTCATCTAGCTCTGGATACGTGTCTTTGAGATAATCAATATGAGCATCAATTAGATCATCAATGTCTAGCTTTAGATTCAGTCTGGCAATGGTTCCATTGATTCTTCGCAGCATCATTCTGAGATTATATCCGCCACCAACGTTTGATGGCAAAGCACCGTCTGTAATTGCAAAAATCAGAGTTCTCAAATGATCAGCAATAAGATACATTCCTTCAAGAGGTGTAATCATTCTGCTTAGGTTGTCTTCTGTTATTCCTGCTGATTTGATGGCATGTCGTCTTACATCGTTGAGGTCATCAAAATTGTCAATTGCCTTAGCAATCTCTGTAAAGTATTTTCTTAAGATTTCAGAGTCTGAATCAATTCCAATTTTTTCAAATAATTTCTGATTAATTGGACCAAAGCAGCAATCATAGGCAGTAGGTGTTCCCATGGTAATCCATGCAAATCTTTCAAGTCCAGCTCCCATGTCTATGATCCTTTGATCAAGTGTGGTGTGTTTTCCCAATTCTCCCTGAAATTCTGTAAATACTGCGTTTCCAAGCTCTAATCCTCGAACAAAGTATTCTAAGGATGGCCCAAAAGAACCACCACCGGCCCAGACATCCTCAACAAAGACAACCTCGTCTTTGTTTATTCCAAACTGGTCAGTTAATAGTCTATAATCCAAGTCAACACATTCGTCTTTCCAATATCCGCTATTTTCTGGAATACTATGTTGTCCAATCATACAAAAACTCGAAAAATGTCTTCCAGTAACTCCGACGTTTTCCAAGTCTTTGAATCTCAAACAAGTTTGTGGAACCACTAATGGGTTTGCTGGAAATTCAAAGACAACTTTGGAGCCCATTATTCTCTGAAAGTCAACAACAGATGCTATGGTAAAAAACAAGTCATCGCGCCAGCGACATACGACAGGATATCTGCTTACTGAAGTGTGACCATTTTTTACAAAAAATGATTCAACCTCTTTCCAAGCTTGTGTGTAGTCAAATCTCTTTGTGGTTGGAGGCTCACCTATAAACGAGTAGGTGTCATCAGAATCATCAGGACAGAAATCTCTACCTGTATTAAGTGTCCAAAAGAATCGTCCACACTTTACACATGACTTTCTGACAAATCCTTGCTCTTCGAATAGTTTTACCTTGTAGTATCTATCCGGATCAGCCGAAAATTCTCTAAGAATTTCTTTTTTGTCCAACAAAGACGCTGTTTTAGACCGATATTAAGAATTACCGTTGA
>JAGQHF010000082.1 GCA_020431985.1 Nitrosarchaeum sp.
ATCCAGTGCAGCAAATTTTTCTTTAATCTTTGACATTTTTATTCAAATAGTTTTGTACTTCTTCAACATCCTTGTCTCCACGTCCAGATAATGTCACTACAACTGACTCTGATCTTTTCATGTTTCTCGCTATCTTTATTGCGTCAGCTACCGCATGTGCTGATTCCAAGGCAGGGATTATTCCTTCTGTTCTTGTCAGCTGCAAAAATGCATCAATTACCTCACTGTCTGTGGCAGAATGATACTTTACACGATTTGTGTCTTTCAAGTATGCATGTTCTGGTCCTACCCCCGGATAGTCAAGACCAGCTGATATGCTGTGGGTTTCTGTGATTTGCCCTTCATCGTCTTGTAGCAAATATGTCATCATTCCGTGCAGTACACCCTTGCTGCCAGCTGACAGTGTAGCAGAATGCATCTTTGATTTTAGACCCAATCCTGCCGCTTCCACTCCTATTATATCCGCATTAGTGTCAACTAGCGGATAAAAAGTCCCAATCGCGTTAGAGCCGCCGCCAACACACGCAATAACGCAGTCTGGTGTTTTGTTGTTTATCTTTTTCATCTGTATTTTTATCTCCTCTCCGATGACACTCTGAAAATCCCTGACCATAACTGGGTATGGATGTGGTCCAACTGCAGATCCCAGCAAATAGTATGTTGTCTCTACGTTTGTAATCCAGTCTCTAATTGCCTCGTTGATTGCATCTTTTAGTGTCTTGGAACCAGACTTTACCGGGTGCACCTTGGAGCCAAGCATGTTCATCCTAAAGACGTTAAGCTTTTGGCGTATGGTGTCCTTGTAGCCCATGTAAACCTCTGCCTTCATCCCTAGCACTGCACATGCCATTGCAGTTGCCACCCCGTGCTGTCCCGCACCTGTCTCGGCAATTATTCTCTTTTTCTTCATCTTTTTTGCAAGAAGCGCCTGCCCGAGAGTATTGTTTATCTTATGAGCTCCGCCATGTAGTAGATCCTCTCGTTTAAGGTAGATCTTTGCACCACCTATTTTTTCAGATAAGTTCTTTGCATAGTATAATGGAGTGGGCCTTCCCGCGTACTGTTTCAAGTAATAATCCAACTCTTTTTTGAAATTCTTGTCGTCTTTGAATCTGAGATAGTTTTCTTCTAGCTCCTCAATTGCGGGAACCAGTGTTTCTGGGATGTATTTTCCACCAAACTCTCCAAATCTTCCATTCTTGGGATATTTCAAAACGCGCTCACCAACCTCTTTACATGCTCTTCAATATTTTCACTTTTCATTATGCTGGAGCCTATTAAGAAAGCATCTGCTCCTACACTTTTGAGATACTTTATGTCTTCAGGCGTCTCAATTCCGCTCTCAGACAGTATGGGTCTTGTCTTTTCATACCCTTCAAGTACACGTTTTGTTGTATCAAGATCAATTTCCAAGGTGTCAAGGTTTCTGTTGTTGATTCCTATGAGGTCTGCATCTGTCTTTAGTGCATTCTCAAACTCTTCTCTTGTGTGCACCTCTAACAGTACCTCCAGTCCTTGTTTGTGTCCATAACCAATAAACTCGTCAATGTCTTTTACAAATCCCTTGTCAAAAATTGACTGTATAACCAGCATAAAATCTGCACCAATCTTTTTTGCAGTATCAATCTGAATTTTGTCAACCATAATGTCCTTCATGAGTAGCGGCACATCCACTGCCTGTCTTACCTTCATAAAGTATTCCGGTGAGCCATTAAACAGATGTGGCTGTGTCAGGACAGACAGGGCCCTTGAACCTCCTGATATCATCTGTTTTGCTATGCTGGCAGGATCCGTCAACGTGCGTATCTTGCCAAGCGACGGCGATGAAAACTTTACCTCGGTAATCAGAGTTGGGTGCGCGTTTGCCTTTATTGTCTGGATAAAGTCTTGGTCTGATTTTTGCAGATTGACATCAACATCATACACCCCGTCATCAATTGCTGCCTGCGAGTTGTTGACAAGTTTTCTTAGTATGTTTTCAGCCATCTCTTAGTTCCTCCAATTTTTTAATGTCTCCAGTATCTGCAACAAACTTTTCAAGCAATCTAAATGCATTGCCGTCTTTAATTGTGTCTAACGCAAGCTCTGTTGCATCATCAAAGTTTTTTGAAATGTTAGATA
>JAGQHF010000083.1 GCA_020431985.1 Nitrosarchaeum sp.
CGACAACTAGAACTGCCAATACTAAGAATAGACCGACCATACTCTTCATTAGCGTGACTGACGTGACCTTTGATTTCTATTTAAGGGTTTTCAAGATTACTAGTTACCAATCCTGATCGAATCTGGACGGATGCATTACATTAATTCCGGAAACTGAAAACTTGCGCTGGTACTCTCGAAATATGTTAAGAGATGCGTTTGCGATAATCAGCTCAAAGAGGTTTTCGGGGGTAAGATCCATGATGGTAGATAGCATCGCCTTGATCGGATCCATATGTGTCACCAAAACTACATTTTCGTCAGGATGGTTATCTAGAACATGATCTACTATACCAAGAACTCTCTTTTTTACTTCAGTAAATGTCTCTACACCATTGTGTGCAATTTCCAGCTCGCCGTTGTAAAATTTCATAAAGACGTTTCCGTGACTGGAGAAAATCTCTTCATACGGCATTCCAGTGAATTTGCCCATATCAAGTTCGATTAGCCTTTCATCAATTCTTACATCAACGGAGTTGTGCTGTCCTACAATCTCTGCTGTGTGTTTTGCCCGTTCAATAGGACTAGAATAAATTGCAGAGATTTTCATGTGTTCTAAAAACTCTGCAGCCTTTTTTGCTTGATCTACTCCTTTGTCTGTAAGAGGTATGCCAGGAGTTCTCCCCGCAAGAATTCTTTCAGTGTTGTTTTTAGCTTGACCGTGCCTAAGAAAAATTATTGAACCCAACTGATGGCATGTCAAATAAAGATAATAATAACATTATCAGAGATTAATCATGAAAGTTGGAATAATTGGTGGAACGGGTGGCATGGGAAAAGGTTTTGCCCTGAGATGGTCACAGAATCATGATGTAATTGTTGGTTCCAGAGATGCAGCAAGAGCATCTGATGCAGCAAAAGAGTACACAGATCTTGCAAAAGAAGCATTTGGACAAATTAAAGGAACAGTAACAGGCAATGACAACATTACAGTTGCAAAAGAAAGTGACGTATTGATTTTGTCAATTCCTTATGGTAACATTGATTCTGTCTGCTCAGAAATTCTACCACATACAAAAGATAGTTGTGTCGTTGTTTCTCCGATTGTTCCAATGGAAAAGACAGATGTTGGTTTTGAATTTCTGCCAATCAAGGAAAACAAACCGTTCTCGTACAAACTTGTCTCAAAATATATCAAAGATAAATCAAAGTTGGTTTCTGCATTTCATGTCATATCAGAGAAAAAGCTTGTCAATCCCAAGCTAGAACTGGACTATGACATTTTCGTTTGTGGAGATGACAAGGGCTCAGTCGAGGTAGTCAACGGACTGATAAATGAAATAAAGGGACTAAGGCCAATATACTTAGGTCCAGGTGAGCTGTCATACATGGCAGAGATTGCGACCCCGTTGCTGCTAAACGCAATGATTCAAAACAAGATAAAAAATCCGGGAATCAAAATCATCTAAACTCAATTCGAGTGTTATGAGTCACGAGTACTACAGGCGGGGTAGAAATTGGTATACCGCGATGGGGGCTCTGTTCTTGATCATGGCTGGAATTGTAATTGTAAGGCAGCTTTTGATATGGGGCCCAGATTTTATGACTGATTTTTTGTTAAATGATGAGATTACAAACGAAAAGATCTCAGTTGGAATGATAGGCGTGGGCGTTTTTATGATAGCGCTGGGCTTTGTAAGACATGAGCAGCCAAGATAAGTTCCTAAGGTCCCAAAAAGTTCTCAGGCTTGCAACCATAGGAAAAAACAAGACTCCTCATATTGCGCCAGTATGGTATCTTTACAGCTCAAAGAAGATCTACATAGGAACAAACACAAAGACGCAGAAAGCAAAGAACATAAAAAAGAACAGCAGGGTTGGTTTTTGTGTAGATGTAGGGATAAACTCTCCAGACATTTACGGCGTGATGGCACAGGGAAATGCAAAATTGATTTTAGATCAACGTGTAAAAAAAATAGCAAAGAGAATTTTACTGAGATACTTTGACTCGATGGGAAACGAATCTGCCAAAGAGCTGCTAGAGGATACTGACTGCATAATAGAGATAACGCCAGAAAAGTGGTCGCAGTGGAGCTACTAGCTTAGGAATTCCTCAATCTTGTTCATTGCAGAGTGTAACACGTCAAGACTGGGTAGAAAGACCAACCTAAAGTGTCCGCTTCCATACTGCTCTCCAAATCCTGAACCGTGAACTGTAAGTACCCCCTTTGATTCAAGCAGCTTTGTAACAAACTCCTTATCGTTTGCAAATCTTTTGTCCTCTATCTTTGGAAACGCATAGAATGCGCCCTTTGGAACAGGACATGAAAGTCCAGGTATCTCGTTTAGTCGTTTGATGACAAGGTCTCTTCTCTGTTTTAGTTCTGATACAAACTTTGAGACATAATCCTGCGGGCCTCGAAGAGATTCCAATGCTGCATACTGTACTGGAAGGTTTGTTGCAATTCTTACCCTTGCAAGCTTTGGCAGGTTTTCTCTTATTGCATCAAGCTTGGATGATTGGTTAAATGCAATGTATCCAATTCTCCATCCAGACATCAGATGGACTTTGGAAAAGCCATTCAATACTATAACTGGAGAGTCTCCTGCAACCTTTCCAATGCCAACAAACTTTTCATCAAATATTATCTGGTCGTATATCTCATCACAGATAATGTAGAGGTTATTCTGGTTTGCAATCTCGACCAGCTGGCGAAGTGACTTTTCGTTAAACACTACTCCTGTCGGGTTGTTTGGGCTGATAAGACAAATTGCCACGGTTCGTGGCGTGATCTTATTTCTAATGTCCTCAATATCAGGAGTGGAGTTCTCAAGGTCCACTGCAAACTCTACTGGAATCCCGCCATGTAACCTGACGTATGAGGCATATGGTGGATAGTACGGGCCAGGCAGCAGGACCTCATCTCCCTCCTCAACAATTGAGGAGATTACCATGTCCAATCCCTCAGATACGCCATTTGTTATTAGAATATCATCTGCTTCAAGTGAGAGTCCTTTGGCATTTTCTTTTTTTGCAATCTCGGCTCGTAGATCCTCCAATCCCTCGGACGTGGAATAATAGTTCTCACCGTTTTTGATTGCATCAATCAATGCCTGTCGTACATTATCAGGAGGTTGAAAGCCAAACTGTACAGGATCACCAATATTGAGATAATCAACCTTCATTCCCTTTTGTTGAACCTTTCTTGCAGCAGTAACAATATCTCGGATTGCATATTCTACACCAGCAACCTTTTTCGAAATCTTCAAAGTATCTAGACAGGTATTTAGGCCCGTTAAAATCTTACTTGTTTGGACTCGTAGCACAGTCTGGATAGTGCGGGCGGCTTCGGACCGCCAGGTCGAGGGATCGAAGCCCTCCGAGC
>JAGQHF010000084.1 GCA_020431985.1 Nitrosarchaeum sp.
CTATACTGATAATCAATTACTTTGTGGAAAGTGTTGTGTGATGCGATTACGGCCAATGCAGATAAAGCTGCCCAAATGAAATTTCTAAGTGTAACCCATTCATTTGGTTGGTTAATTATCAATGTAGTTCCAGATAAGACATAATAGTTGTCAAATAACCAAAATGCCAAGGTTATCCAAGATAATACACCTGCAATAAGAAATCCCAGTCTGGTCTTGTTTCTAACAAAAATTATTGCAGATGTTATTGTAATATACCATACTATTCCACCCATAATCCAAATTGGCGCAAAAATCTCTGGTCTGTCATCTAGCCAATAATAGGTAGTTCCAACTATTGCCATGGCAATTAGTGCTGCACATAAAAGATTCTGATTTATTTTGAATCCAGTACGCTCTTCCCGTGGATGTGTGTCAGGAGGATTTTCTTTCATCTCTTTTGTTGCAATGTCAATTGATTCTCTCACTGATTTGAGTTTTAATGGGATTATCTTAGTTATTGAATCATCAGTAACCACGGTATCATGAACAAGACTGTCAATTAACGGTCTGGCAAGTGATGCTTTTACTGGAGTTATCAAATCAACCCAATATGAAGAAAGCCTAGTTGTAAGAAATGGAATTTGAATTATGAAGAGTTTCTTGTCAAGATATTCGGCATAAACTCTCATGAGTTGTTCGTATGTGATTTTATCTTTGCCTCCAATTTCGTAGATTTTTCCTGAAGTCTCAGGATGTTCCATGCATCCGGCTAAGTAGGATATAACATCATCAACTGCTATAGGTTGTGCAAGAGACTTTACCCATGATGGACAAACCATAACCGGTAATCTTTCTACCAGATATCTCAACATGGCATAAGAACCACCTTGAGCCCCAATGATCAATGATGCACGAAGTTCAGTGACAGGAATTCTTCCTGAAGCTAGAATCTTACCAACTTCTTTTCTGCTTCTCATATGTGGTGATAGTTCAAGACTGTCATTTACTAGACCGCCAAGATAGATTATTCTCTTGACACCGGCTTTGGTAGCTGCATTAAGAAAATTCTCAGCTTGAACTCTTTCACGGGATGCAAATTCTTTCCAATGTTCTTTACTCCCCTCCATGGAATGAAGTAAGTAATATGCAATTTCAATTCCTGTTAATGCATTCTCTAATTGATTTTTATCAAAAACATCAGCTTGTACATATTTCACATTGTTAATGTCTGGAAGTTTTCTTCTAGACATTCCTTTTGTATGATATCCTTTTTTGGACAGATAAGATATCAGACGAGACCCGATAAATCCAGTTGCTCCTGTAACTAGTATGCGATAGGATTTATTTTTGATCTGAATGTCAGTTGAATGTTGAGACATTTTTGCTAGCTCCTTTCTTTTTTGTTTTTCTTACTAATACCAATATAGGAACTGTAGGTATTGAGATCAAAATCAATATAAAAAGCGCAATTGATGCATAATCATTTACAAATAATTTTGTATCAAGCCAGGCTTTTGGAAGCAATGTAAAAATGTCACCGCCTGTAAAATCCTCAATTGTTCCTATAACCAAACTGTATTTGCCAGTTTGATTTTTTTCGTCATATATGACAATATAGTACTGTCCATCTAATGGCATGTTCATTCTAACTTCTTGTCTTTCCCAGTATGTCACCTGTCCAAATGGTTCATAAAATTCCTGCCCTGGAAAATTACCACTATATAGAAATTTTTCTGCACCATACTGAGTCTTAAAGGGAATTACATTACCTTCAAACATTCCAGGACCCATCAAAACTAGGGTTGGAGAATAATTCTCCAAACCAGTGATTTTAGGCACAACTATGCTTGCATAAAATGAATCTCCGTGTTTTGCCTCAAAGGAATAAAATTTGGCCTCGCCTGGCCCCAAATTCTCGTAAATTGCCCAAGATATCCTATGATCAGGTATCTGGAGGGCAGATTCAAAATCTCGATGGGTGTCATCATGCTCGATCAACTTGTGTCCATACACTGGTGCAGTAGAAATGCCAATTGAGAAAATGATAATTGTAGTTATTGTGATTTTTTTCATGATATATTTTTTACAAAAATAGTATTTTAAGAAAAACAAAAATTTCAAGAGTTAGCACTAGTGTTGATCTTAGACACTATTGATATACAAAAAACCCTTTGTCATGATATGAATTCCGTTTCAATCCAGAAATGCTCTAGATGCAAAAAAGAATTTACCGAATGGGCCTGTGACTACTGTCATGCAAAATTATTGATGAGTCAGATTGGAGAACGGTGATAGCATGCAACGGTTGCAATTCAGCAAAAACATCGATGATGTGGTTACTGATAAAAATATTCCAATAAGATTGGCTTTTATCAAATCTAACGGAATGCCATCTGTAATTTCTCTGTGGTATGTTTGCATTGATGGTAAAATTCACTGTGCAACCCAAAAAACCGCAAAAATTGTTTCATTTTTACAAAATAATCAAACTTGTGGATTTGAGATAGCAGCAGATAAATCCCCATACAAAGGTGTAAGAGGAGAAGGCACTGTCAAAATTTTGAGTGAAAAAGGCCAAGATGTTCTGGATATTTTAATTAGAAAATATTTGGGTAAAAAAGAATCCATGCTTTCTAAATTTTTGGGAAAAAATTCAAAGACAGAAGTTGCTATAGAAATCACACCACAAAAAATATTCAACTATGACTACTCGAAAAGGATGAAAGATGTGTGATGATATGACAGATGATGAAGGATGTCCTACTTGTGGATCTAAAAATTTTGGAAGTATAGAAATGAAAAGGAATAAAGACGACAATAATGTAACTTGGAAAAAACAATGTTACAATTGTAAAAAATTCTGGTATTATCAGCAATAACAAAATTACATTTTATTGATTATTTTTTCAAATTAAATTTTAATTCCACACGGGTGCAATAATTACTCCTAAACTATATCCCCATACATGCTGTGCTCACGTTCAAATTTGAACGAGGTTACAAGTTATGAATGATCTCATTTGTGAATTCCATTGTGGTCTTATCGCCGCCAATGTCTTTGGTTTTTACACCTTTTTTCACAAGATCAAATATTGTGGATTCCAATTTCTTGCCCATTGTGATGCATTTGGAATCATTATTCTTTGTTCCAATCCAGTCCAACATCATCTTTATTGAAAGCAAGAAGGAGGAAGGATTTGCGATGTTTTTTCCTGCAATGTCAAATGCCGCACCGTGCACTGGTTCAAATAATGCAAAGTTATCTCCAAGGTTTGCAGCAGGAGCCATTCCCAGACCCCCAACTACCTGAGAGGACTCATCAGACAAAATATCACCAAAAAGATTAGTGGTGACTATTACATCAAATTGTTCTGGCTGTCTGATAAGGTTCATGGCACATGCATCAACATACATCTGCTCAAAGAATATGTCTGGATAGTCCTTTGAAACCTCAAGGCATGCCCTTGCAAACAATCCATCAGTAAGCCGCATTACATTCGACTTGTGAACGCAGGTGACCTTCCTCTTGGTATTTCTATTTCTTGCAGATTCAAACGCATATTTTGCAATTCGCTTTGATGCATTCTCCGATATGATTCGCAATGCTACTGCAGCGTTACCCAAAGAAAATTCCTTTCCGGTATAGAGGTCTTCGGTGTTTTCTCGTACTATAACCATATCAATGTCGTCTCGTAAGGCAGGCATGTTTGGATATGATTTTGCGGGTCGTATGTTTGCATAAAGATCAAGCATCCGTCTCAAGACTACAATCACATCTGCTGCACTTTCTCCAACCGGAGCCTTCATGCAAGCATCAGATTTTTTTATAGAGTCAATTGTTTCATCTGGGAGTGCCTTTCCCGTATTCTTTAGTGCGGCATCTCCTGCCATGAGGCGGGTTATGTCAAATTTGACATCATGTTTGTCATTAATTGCGTGTATTACAGATTCAGCAGAATCAGACAATTCAGGACCAATCCCATCGCCGGTAATTAGAGATATTTTGTACATGGTGTATGTCTCAAATCATGAAATTTTAGGATTTAACTTAGTTGTTTTTCTTTGAGCATGTTTTTGAGCATTATTCGGTTTATTCCGTCAATTACTGCCTGAACACTTGTAGTTACAATATCCTCACCGACGGACTTAGCAGAAACACTCTCCCCTTGAGCATCTTCAACTCGTATGGTGACCTCACAGAGAGCAGTAGAGCCACCAGATATCGAGGCAAGCCCATAATCTTTTATTTTTATTTCAGAAATTTTTCCAGTGATTTTTTGGATGGCATTTAGTGCCGCATCTACAGGACCCACGCCGTAGTCGGTTCCAATAAAATCTTCACCGTCAACATTTAGTTTGACAAATGCATATGGCATTGTACCTATTCCAGTAGATACGGAAAATCCTGTGAGATGAACAATTCTTTTTATTCCCTTTTCTCCCAAGATATCACTGGCAATGGATAAAAGCTCAACGTCAGTGACCTGTTTTCCCTGATCTCCAAGTATCTTCACTTTGTCAAGAATTTGTTTTGATTGTAAATCAGTTGGATGGATACCATATTCTCCCAACATTGCATTCATTCCATGAATTCCTGCATGTTTTCCTACTTGAAGCCATCTCTTTCTTCCTACAAGTTCTGGACCAATTGGCTCGTATGTCAAGGGATTACTCAATACCCCATGTGTGTGAATGCCGGATTCGTGTCCAAATGCATTATCGCCAACAATTGCCTTGTTTGGTTGTACCTGTATCCCTACAATTCTAGAGACAAATCTTGATGTATCATAGATTAATTCGGATTTTATACCCGTCTCATATTTTTGGTCATACGGTAAACACTTGAGGGCCATCACAAATTCTTCTAGTGATGCATTTCCTGCCCTCTCGCCAATACCATTTATGGTGACGTGAGCACATTGAGCTCCTGCCCTTATTCCAGAAAGAGCATTAGCAACAGCCAGACCAAAATCATTGTGGCAATGAACACTAACAGGAAGTTTTGTTGCGGCAATTGCATCTTTGGTAATTTCTGCCATATATTCAGGAGTTGAATAACCAACGGTGTCTGGAATGTCTATTCTGTCTGCTCCCGCCTTGGCTACTTCAGCAAAAACTTTCTTGAGAAACTCACGATCTGTTCGTGTTGCGTCTTCTGCAGAAAACTCTACCTGAAGCCCATGTGACTTGCCATATTCTACCGCTTCTATGGCTTTTTCAAGTGCCTGTTCTCTTGTCATTTTGAGCTTGTATTCTAGATGGATGTCAGAAGTTGCAATAAAGGTATGAATGTAATCCAGACCGGCGTTGATTGCAGCGTCAATGTCTTTTTTGTTAGTTCTGGCTAGCCCACATATGTCACAAGATAACCCAGCTTTCGTAATCATCTTAACTGATCTAAGTTCGCCTTCAGAGATAACAGGAAAACCTGCTTCTATTGCGTCAACACCAAGTTCATCGAGTTTTCTGGCAATGGCAAGTTTTTGATCAGGAGATAGAGAGATTCCAGGAGTCTGTTCACCGTCACGTAATGTTGTATCAAAAATGCGTATTCTCATGACGCACTCCTTTGTAATGCCGCAACGCCGGTTCTAGCCACATCAATTATTCCAAATGGTTTTGCTAATTCCTCAAAAGCTCGTGTTTGATCAGGAGTTGCAGTCAATTCCACCATGATAGAGTCTTTTCTAACATCATGGACCTTTGCGCCATATGCATTTGCCAATTTGTTAATTTCCATACTATCATTAGCATTACCAACCTTTATCTTAAAAAGGCTAAGCTCACGATATACAGTCTTTGGTTCATCTAGTTGTTTAACCTCTACTGTGTCAATCATCTTGTCAAGTTGTTTTACGATTTGCGAGACTTGTTTTTCATCACCATATGTTGTTATGGTCATACGAGAGTACTCTGGATTTTCAGTCACGCCAACCGATATGCTATCTATGTTAAAGTTCCTAGATCTAAATAGATGAGTTACCTTAAATAAGATTCCAGGTTTATTTTCCACCAAAATTGAAAGTATTGCCCACATGATTATCACTAAGACGGGAGTATCATATCCGAAAGCGATGTTCCTGGAGCCACAAATGGCAATACGTCTTCTTCAGGGTCAATAGGAATATCAATTACTGTCGCAACATCACTATTTAATGCAGTCCTGATTGCCTTATCTAGTTCATCCATTGATTGTGCCCGTATTCCTTGGGCTCCGTAAGATTCAGCCAATTTAACATAATCAGGACATTTTCCTTGGTCTACACCAATCATTCGTCTGTCATAGAATGTACGTTGCCATTGTGCAACCATGCCTAAAGTAAAATTATTTATCAAGAATACAATGACCGGGATATCTTCTAGGACTGCAGTTGCAAGAGAGTTTTCAGTCATGTTAAAGCTTCCATCACCTGCAATGTCCACTACTGGCACGTCAGGTCTTGCAACTTTGGCACCTATTGCTGCAGGAAATCCCCAGCCCATAGTTCCTAGACCAGTAGAGCTGAAGAATGTACCGGGTTGAATTACATCATAAAACAAAGATGCCCACATTTGGTGTTGTCCAACTTCTGTGGTTATGATAGAGTCATGTGGTAAAAGTTCACGTAGTTTACGAAGAATCTTTGCAGCACCCATTTCACCAGGATGTAGTTTGAGATTCTGTTTCCAATATTCTTTAGTTTCTTTGACATGTTTTGTCCATGGGGTCTCTTCAGATTTTTTGACTGTTTTTTGCATCATCATTTTTACCATGACTCGAAGTGAAGCCCTCACATCACCTACAACTGCAATTTGGGTTGTTTGGTTTTTACCAATCTCAGCCGGGTCTACATCCATGTGAATTATCTTGAGTCTTTTCTCAAATGCTTCAAATGTTCCAACTGATCTATCAGAGAATCGGGTTCCGATTGCCAATACACAATCCGCTTCAGACATTATCTTGTTTGCTTCTGCATGACCATGCATTCCAATGGGACCAAGAGACAGTGGATGGTTTTCAGGGAATGCACCCTTTCCTTTGAAAGTGGTAACTACCGGGATCATTAGAAGTTCCGCTATTGCTTGAAGTTCTGCAAATGCAGATGAAATTATAGTTCCACCACCTGCCAAAATCACAGGTTTTTGTGCTTGCATCAACATGTCTATTGCTCTTTCGATGTTTACGATATCAGGATCTGTCCAAGGATGATAACCTCTGATCTTAAATTCATCGGGAAAAACCATTTCAGCAGTATTTGTCTGCACATCCTTTGGAATGTCAATTAATACTGGTCCCGGCCTTCCAGTTTCAGCAATAAAGAATCCCTTTTTTACAACCTCTGGTATCTCAGAAGCATCTCTTGGTTGAAACGCATATTTTACAACAGGATTTGCCATGCCGATAATGTCACTTTCTTGAAATGCATCTCTACCGATCATTGCCACAGGTACCTGACCGGTTACTGCAATCATGGGTGCAGAGTCAGCCTGTGCTGTCGCAATACCAGTCAAAATGTTTGTTGCTCCAGGTCCAGAAGTGGCAAAACAGACTCCAGGTTTTCTACTGACTCGACCAAATCCATCTGCCATATGGGCAGCTGATTGCTCGTGTCGGACTAGAATATGACGGATATTACATCTTGCAAACTCATCGTACATTGGAAGATTAGCACCTCCAGGTAAGCCAAATACTTGTTTGACGCCTTCTTTTTCCATAGCTGTCATCAATGCCTTTGCACCACTCATGCTTTCCATTTAATTCACCAAATTTTTCTCCATAATTTTAATGTGTGAAAATGTGTTTACTACAGGACAAGATCAACTAGAAGATATTGTTTTTTAGAATAGTCGATCATTGAAAGTCATAATTTCAAGATATGTCAATATTAATAAAGATTCTCAAATAGATTACCTAGAGAAGATTTAAACTCATTATTTTTCATACAGTCAATGAAGATTTTGTCTGACAGTGAGGAGATCGTCCAGATTATTGACACATTATTCGAAGCAGGAAAGACAAAGGACTTTAGAAAATTAAAAGACATTCATCTTAACGACTCCAAATTCTCAAGTTTTAGCGATGTACCACCATACGATTTGAAAGATTTCCAGACTACAATGGAATTAGAAGAGCTGAAATTTGTAAGCATATCAGACTATGACTATACAATAAAGAATCCAAAGATCAGCATGTTTGGAGATACTGCCATAGTAGCAATGGAAATTAATCAAAAAGGAATGCTTGTAGATACAAAGGCATACACTGGTGAACACATTTCTATTAATGGGAGGGCAACATTTGTTTTAGTGAAACAACCAACGTGGAAAATTGCCCACATACATTTGTCAAGAATTTAGTTTTGTTTTTTTATTTTTGTACGTTTTGAGGATTGTTTTGATTTGAGTTGTTTTTCTTTGGTTGGCTCTGGTTTTTGGTTTTGTTTTGTTTAGGATTGTTTTTGTTAGGTTGATTTTGGTTTTGTTTAGGATTGTTTTTGTTAGGTTGATTTTGGTTTTGTTTAGGATTGTTTTTGTTAGGTTGATTTTGGTTTTGTTTAGGATTGTTTTTCTTTTCGTTTACGAGTTTTTTGTACAATTGATATGCTTGTTCAACATTTGCATTTCCATGTACAATATATCTAACAGCCCTTATCATGGCGACAGGGTTTTCTGATTGCCAAATGTTTCTACCCATGTCAACTCCTACGGCACCTCCTTTGATTGCATTGTAAGTTAGTTGTAATGCATCCCGTTCTGGGATTTTCTTTCCGCCTGCAACGATTATAGGTACAGGACAAGATTGAACTACTTTCTCAAAATTATCACAATAGTAAGTTTTGACAATATGTGCACCTTGTTCTGCTGCTACTCTGCATGCCAATGAAAGATACCTTGCATCCTTTCCAAGTTCTTTGCCCACCGCGGTAACTGCCAAGACAGGGATTCCATATCGCTCAGCTTCGCTTACTAATTTTCCCAGATTAACAATTGTCTGATATTCATATTTAGAACCAACAAAGATAGACATTGCAAGTGCGCTTGCATTGAGCCTAATTGCATCTTCTATGCTGACTGTGATGTCTTCTTGTGATAGATCTTCACCTATAATGCTAGAACCACCTGAGACTCGTAAAACCATTGGTGTTTCAGTGGTTGCAGGAACTGCCATTCTTTGAACACCACGAGTAAGCATCAAAGAATCGCAATGTTTGAGTAAAGGGGCAATGACTTTTTTTGGATTCTCAAGTTTTTCCGTAGGTCCTAAAAAATAGCCATGATCTACGGCAAGCATCAAGGCACGGTTATTTTGTGGTTTGATTATTCGTGAAATTCGATTTTTTAATCCCCAATCCATATCTCTTCTTTTTGAAAAAAAAGAAATCCCTTCTTAAGCCTTTCTTATTTGGTGATGATGATCTTCATGGCATTTTCGCCAGTTCGTGCATGATCAAATGCCTTTTGAGAGTCTTGTATTGGGTATGTATGAGTCACAAGTCGTTTGACATCAATCTGTCTCGAGTTAATCATTTCCAAAGCATTTTTTGTATCCACATCTGATGCAGCATAACTCGTTACAAGAGTAATTTCTTTGGAGTAAACCTTATTCATATCAAGTTCAATTTTTGCGTCCTTTGATGGAACGCCAAACATCATGACGGTACCACCTTTTCTTACCATATCAAAAGCATCATCTAATGCTTTGAGACTGCTTGTTGCGACTATTGCCAAGTCAACACCTTGTCCACTCGTGTTGTCAAGAATCGTCTGCTTCCTGTTTTCATTTGAAGAATGGATGGATTCTGTGATATTGAATTTCTTTGCAAAATCTAGCCTAAAGTCATTTACGTCAAAGCAGAATATTTTGGAAAAACCCTTTGCTTGTGCAATCATTACATGCATCATTCCAGTCGGCCCTACACCAAAAATTGCAGTTGAGTCTCCACTTTTGTAGGAGCATTTTTGCCATGCTCTAATGCAACATGCAAGCGGTTCAATCATTGCGGCTTCCTCAAATGTCATAGCATCTGGAAGTTTCAGTATTCCACCATTAGACGCATTCCATTCTGGAACCACGTATTCTTCAGAGAGACCACAAGGGGACAAATTTGTTTGATAGTATTTTGGACACATTGTTTCATTACCGTGATTACAAAAGTGGCAGTCATAGCAAGGCACATGATGATGTGTGAATACTCTATCACCTTTTTTGAATTCTGTAACGCCAGGGCCAACATCAATCACAATGCCAGCTGGTTCATGACCCAGTTTCATAGATGGTTGCCCATACTGACCAAATACTTTTTCCAGATCAGAACCACATATCCCACATGCATGTAGTTGCACTAGGACATCGCCTGCACTAAGTAAAGGTCTTTCACTTTCATTGATTGAGATTACAGACGATTGTTTGACGGATACAGTTTTCATGAGATTTATGATAGACTAGATTATAAGTAGATTAAATGCTACACGCCGAGGATCTTCTTTAACATTACACGGTAGTCAACTTCACTTTTTTCACTACCTGCTGCAGGTAATGCAAACACCAAGGTAGATTTTTCTGCCCTTAGTTGCGTTAATTGGTCATTGATAGGTTCTGCAATATCATCACTAACAAGTACTAACCCAACATCGGAGTCATTCGTAAGTTGTTTGATTTCATCAAATGCCTTTTGTGGTGAATCAGAGATGACGCCAGGTACACCTGCCAATTGAAAACTCGTAACAAAAGACTTGCTTCCCACTGTGAAGATCTTCACAGATATTAGACAGAAAACAGGCAATTTAACCCTTTTTGGCAAAACAGGAAAGATTGATTTAGTTTGAAAAATCAGGTCAAAGCATGACAGAGATCGATAGCCAAAAAGATGTTTATCTATTCCTTCATGGAAAAATGAACCTTCAAGAAAAGGCAATTAATGCTTTGGCCTCAAAGGGATTCTCAAAAGAAAAGATAACGATGGCGTTACCAAACAAGGTGGGAAATATTGGTGACTACATGGCAATGTTGTGGATGCCACCGAATCCAGATCATATCAAGATTCAACAGATAACCAAAGTTGAAGAGGTAGAGCCAGAAGGCATGATAGGATTATGGAAAGGAGTCTCGAAAGAAGACATTGACACCATACCTTTGGAATAACTAGCTGAATCCTGCCCCAAATTGGTCTCCCTTTTGCAGAGGGTCACCAGAATCTGAATTTTTTAATTTTCTATAAAGTAGGGATTCATACACCAATTTCATAGCATCGTCATCATCAAGATCGTAATCAGTTTTTGCTTGTTCCTTGTATTTTTCTAATTTTTGAGAATCCTGCTCATCATAGGATATGCCATCATGAATCATGAGGTTGGCAATCTTTTCAATTTCGTCATTGTATTGATTTTCATCCATGATAATACAACGAATTTCTAGTTATTAATAAATTCGAATCAAATACAACATAAATCGGAGGCAAGTCCAGACACAAAATCCATGTATTCATCATCGGAAAAAATGATTGGTTCAGATTTGTGCTCACCTTTTGCAATAGTCAGTGAATCTAAATGATAACAGCTTTTCTTTCCATTTATGTAACCAAAGTAAAATCCCGGACAAGAGCAATACTTGGAATCAGGATCAATCCAGTACTCCCTGCCAAACCCCACTGCAGTCCATATTTTTCTTTGACTTGGCTCAAAAACATGGATCTTTATCCGCTTTTGTGATATCATTAATTCTATTTTTTCAGAGCTGGAACTCACAAGAATTTAATTCTCAACGTAGTGTATATCTTTGATGTTCCGTACCAGAATTATTCCATCAAAACCAGTGCTCATTTTGGAGGGAAATGAAAAGAATATGGTGGTTACAGATCTACACATAGGTTTTGAGAATAGTCTTACATCAAACGAGATATTCATAGGGAAAAACACTTCAATTAATGAAACAATCGAGGACATTGTTGAAACTATACGTATTGAGAAACCAGATTCGGTAATATTGTTAGGAGACATAAAATCAAACATAAAAAACATTTCAAAAAATGAATGGAATGATGTGCCATTGTTTTTTGAAAAAATTCAAAATGAAGCAAATGTGATTGTAATTCCTGGAAACCATGATTCCAATATCCAAAAATTGATATCTAATAAAACAATAATGACTAGTTCGACCGGAATGATACTAGAAGACACATTGTTGACTCACGGACATACAATGCCATCTGAAAATTATTCTCATGTAAATAAAATTATCATGGGACATGTGCATCCTGTTTATTTTAATGAAGAATCTGTGTTGAATGGACAGAGAGTCTGGGTGTCATTAAAGACAGATAAACAAATCATTTTTCCTGACAAAACAGGAGAAATAGAGATAACAATAATTCCATCATTTAACCGATACTTCTTTGCAACACAAAAGAGGAAGTATAGAAAATCAATTTCACCCATAATTGAAAGAATAAAGAATATTTCAACAGCAAGAATTGTTACGCTTGATGGTACAATAATAGGAGATGAATCAATTATTGATAAAGTACTATGATGCGGTTTCCAGATAAAATACTACAGTTTGTCGTATGGTTCTATTGGATCCTTGGTTGTGTTGTTATCTCGGAGCCATTCTAGTGTTTTCACAAAAGAATCTGCCAGTTCTATAGTGGTCAATACGGGAATGCCAAGCTCTAGAGATTTTCTTCGTATTTGGTATTCATCATACAGCATTCCAACATATTTTTCCAAGGTGGAGGTGCTAGGAATGTTTATGATAAAATCAATTTTTCGCTGGTAAAGGAGATCTGCGATGTTAGGTTTGCGTTCCGGTTCAGATATTTTATGCACCACTTTGATTTGACCAAGTTTTTCCTCAAAGAATTCAGCTGTGTGTTCTGTTGCCAATATCTCAAATCCTAGATTTTTTAACCTAGCTATAGTCTGCAATAATTTTTCTTTGTTTTCTGCACCACCTACGGTTACAAGAGCTGTACCGCTCTCAGGGAGGTTATAACCTACAGAAGTTAGGCCCTTTGCGAGTGCATCATAAAAGCTATTTCCAAAACATGCAGCCTCACCAGTAGATTGCATTTCCACACCTAGAGCAATATCTGCTCCATCTAACTGCATAAATGAGAATTGAGGTACTTTGATTCCAAAGTTTGGAATTTTCTGCCATTTGTTTTCTGGAACAGATGGCAACTGTTTTCCCAAGATGGCCTTTGATGCCAGAGATATTAGATTGGTCTTTACAAGTTTAGATACAAACGGCATCGATCTTGATGCTCTTATGTTAAGTTCGATCACATAGACAACGTCATTGTGAATCAAAAATTGAAGGTTAAATGGACCTATAACTTTGAACGTTGTTGCAATCTTTTTCGTGTACTCTGTTATAGTCTCAATGGTTTTATTGCTTAATCGCCAAGGAGGGATACACATCATGGCATCACCGGAGTGAACGCCTGCACTGTCTATGTGTTCAACAATTGCTCCAATTACCACATCTTTTCCATTGCTTATGCCATCAACATCTACCTCAAGTGAATTTAGCATGAATTTGGAGATCACCACAGGGTGATCAGGTGAAACATCTGTTGCCTCCTTGACATATGTTTTGAGTTCATCTTGAGACCAGACAACCTTCATGGCTGCTCCAGAGAGTACGTATGAGGGTCTAACGATTACTGGGAATTGAACCTCTTGAGCAAAATTTTTCGCTTCATTTAGGTTTGAAAATGCTTGCCAACGTGGTTGTTGTATGTGTAACTTGTCAAGTTCAGCACTAAACTTGGATCGATCCTCAGCCCTGTCGACATCATAGGCACTTGTTCCAAATATTTTTACACCATGTTCTGCAAGCCCCAGAGTCAAGTTGTTGGCAGTTTGTCCTCCGACACATGTGATAATGCCTTTAGGATTTTCAAACTCCGCAATATCTAAAATTCTTTCTTGGGTCAATTCTTCAAAATATAATCTGGTGCATATATCATAATCAGTGGATACAGTTTCAGGATTACAGTTTACCACAGACACATTTTTTTCCCCATTCTCTTGTAGACCCCAAACCATGTTGACAGTTCCCCAATCAAATTCGACACTACTTCCAATCCTATATGGACCTGCACCTACAACAACTATACCCTTATCATCATCAGGGATTTGAATGTCATGAGAATTGCCACCATATGTGAGATAAAGGTAATTTGTCACAGCAGGCCACTCAGCTGCAAGCGTGTCAATTTGCTTGACAGATGGAAGAACACTATTTTTTTTGCGTAAATTTCTTACGTCGTCAGGAGATATGTTTTTTGATCTTCCAATTTGCCTGTCTGAAAAACCCATCTTCTTGGCTTCCCATAGCATTTCCTTGTTTAGTTTAGAATTGCCAAGCTTTTGCTCGATGTTTGTGATGTTTTGTATCTTTTCAATAAACCATGGATCAATTGCTGAAAGTTTGTAGATACGCTCTACAGAAATCCCCATTTTTAATGCAACTGCGACATGATATAGTATCTGATCGTTGGCATGAGAAAGCTTGTCTTCAATTTCTTCTTCGGTATAGGATTGGCCATTCTGTCGGTTTAGAACTAGACCATCGTTTCCAATATCAAGCATACGTATGGCCTTTTGTAAAGATTCTTCAAAGGTTCTCCCTACAGCCATTACCTCTCCCACGGATTTCATAGTTGGTCCGAGTCTTCTATTTACCAATTCAAATTTTGAAAAATCCCACCGAGGATGTTTACATACAATGTAATCAAGAGAAGGTTCAAAACATGCTGTTGTGCTTTTTGTGATTCGGTTGACAAGTTCAGAGAGATCATATCCTAATCCAATTTTTGCGGACATGTATGCAAGAGGGTACCCAGTAGCCTTGCTGGCGAGGGCAGATGATCTTGATAGTCTAGGATTTATCTCGATTGCAACATACTTGTCAGATTCCGGATCTAGTGCATACTGTATATTACATTCACCAACGATTCCAACGTGTTTGGTTGCACGCAGAGCTGCAGAGCGCAGCATGTGATACTCGTGGTTATCAATTGTCTGAGATGGTGCGACAACAATGTTGTCTCCAGTATGCACTTTCATCGAGAGAACATTTTCCATGTTACAAACAATGACATTATTGCCTCCATAATCTTGCATCACCTCATACTCGATTTGCTTCCAATGTCCCACATACTCCTCTATCAACACTTGTCCCACAAGGCTTGCTTTGAGTCCCCTTTCGACAATTTCATGCAGTTCAATTTCATTAAATGCAACTCCACCACCTTTTCCTCCCAGTGTATATGCTACTCGGATAATTACAGGATAGCCTAATTCACTTGCAATCTTTTTTGCATCTTCAAAGTTTGTAACTGTCTTGCTCTTCAATACAGGGACACCGCATTCGTTCATAGAATCCTTGAAAAGCTGTCTGTCCTCAGTTCTTTGGATTCCAGGAATTTGGGTTCCAAGCACCTTTACACCATATTTTTCAAGCATTCCATGTTCTGAGACCTTGATTCCACAGTTCAGTGCTGTTTGTCCTCCATATGCAAGCATTATTCCATCTGGTCGTTCTTTTTCGATTATAGATTCCACATACTCAGGGGTAACAGGCAGTAAGTAGACCTGATTCGCAAACCTAGTGTCAGTTTGGATAGTAGCAATGTTAGGGTTGATCAGTACACTCTTCAAACCATCCTCATGTATGGCTTTGAGGCATTGGCTTCCGGAGTAGTCAAATTGACGGTCGTTTTAGCGACTTTCGCCGGCTTCTCCGATTTTTATTGCCCCACTACCAAGTACAAGGATTTTGTTTATCGATTCATTCTTGGTCAGACTTTTTTTCCTCCATTAGTTCTCTGAGTTCTTCAAAGACGAACTTACAATCATAGGGTCCTGGGGATGCCTCAGGATGAAACTGTACTGCAATACAATTGCGAGTTTTGTGTTTTATTCCCTCGACTGTGTGGTCGTCTGCATTCTTAAACCATAAATCAAATTCAGATGTTTCCAAAGACTCAGGGGCAATCCCATATCCATGGTTTTGGCTTGTAACGTATACTTGTTTATTTTCTAGATTGACACAGGGTTTGTTCTGACCTCTGTGCCCATATTTTAGCTTGTATGTTTTGGTGTTTCCAGCAAGGCCAATAATTTGAGCACCCAAACATATCCCAAGTGTTGGGATATTATTTGATATTAACTTCTTTGCCGTTTCAATCGTGACTGGACAGTTCTGAGGATCTCCGGGTCCATTGCTAATAACTACACCCTGGGGGTTGTAAGAAAGGATTTGCTCAAAAGAAGCATTCCAAGGAAGTTTTACAACTTTGTAGCCTATCTCTCTTATGTTTCGAATGATTGCATTTTTTGCACCAGTGTCTATCACCACTACTGATTTATCATTAGAGCCATAGATTTTCTCTTCTTTTGTAGAAACTACATTCATGAATTGTTCATCGTTGTAATTAGGAGATTTTGTAAGCTGAGCCTTCACTGCATCAACATCAATTTCTTTATCTGAAACCACCAAAGCTGCCATCATCACTCCATTTGTCCTTAATTTCTTTGTAAGCTCCCTTGTGTCAATGCCAGATATGCCCGGAATTTTTTCATTGTAAAGCCATTCATCAAGGGTCATAGAAAGGTTCCAATGGCTTGCAGTAAGTGAGAGTTCATGAACCACAAGACCCCGTATCTGTATTTTATCTGATTCAAAATATTTGGATATGCCGTCTTCGTCTTTGTCAGAGGGATCAGGAACGCCATAATTACCAACTAGTGGATAAGTCAAAGTAAGAATTTGGCCACTGTATGAAGGATCAGTCAGAGTTTCATTATATCCGACCATTCCGGTGTTAAAAACAATCTCACCAAACGTCGTAGTAGAGTAACCAAACCCCATTCCACTAAGAACGGTTCCATCGTCTAAGATCAGTTTGCCATACTTGTTTGCATGGTTAGATTTTTTGGTAGTAATTGTGACCCTCGACAAGTTCTAGACATTGCCGATTTAAGTTTTTGGAACTATGATCGCTAAATTTACAGTGCTCGGAACTCTTCGCTCCACTTGTGATATGCTCTTATCATCTCCAAAGAGACGCTGGGTTTTCTTCTAGACATAATATCTCTAAAATCAGAAGTAGTAAGGTCACGAGTATTTTGTTGTGGTTCACCATCTACGGGCTCATGATAGTCAGGAGAGTCAAATAACTCATGCACTGTTTTTAGGTGTGCGGCTTGACAAACATCTTTGATATCAGATGCACTATATCCATCAAACATCTTTGAGAGATCTCTTGGGTTGACTCCTGAATCTAGTCTTAGATCTCGCGTATATTGCTGGAAAAGGTTTTCTCTTGCCTCTTGAGTGGGAAGTGAGACATAAATTCTCTTTTGGAATCTTCTAAGAAATGGCCAATCAAGGCTCCATGGTTTGTTGGTTGCTCCAACTACATACATCATTAGATCTTTTCCCTTACCATTTACTCCATCCATTTCGGTGAGAAACTGGTTCTTAGTTCGAATTTCTCCTCCTACCTCACTGTTTCTTGAACCCAGTAAAGAATCCACTTCATCGACAAACAAAATGACGGGTTTTCCTTCTTTTTCAGCATATCGTCTTGCCATCCTAAATAATTTTGATACATTTTTTTCAGCCTCTCCCAACCATTTGCTCATCATGGATGATGCATCAACGTTTATGAAATAACCATCCATTTCACTTGCGGTGGCAGCAGCTAGCATGGTTTTACCAGTTCCTGGAGGTCCATACAGCAGCATTCCTTTTGGCCATCCAAGAGGAAACAAGTCAGGTCGTTTTGTTGGGTAAACAATAGATTCGCGTAATGCACTTTTTGCATCCTCTAGTCCAATTACCTCAGACCAGCTAACATTTGGTTTTTCTTTCAGGACAAGTTCTTCAAAATCGTTCTCATCCTCTTGTCTTTGAACAGATGCCTTTTGTTCCTCGGGTGTAGCCTTTGGATCAATTGCAGGCTCTACCCCGTGTGCTTCTTGTAATGCCTTGATTCTATTATGATAAGAAGTGCATCTTTCTTTGTAGATAGGGTTAAGTTTGCTGTTTGGATATAATTGTAATAATTTGACTAGTGCATCTATTGCATGTTGATAGTTTGCAATTGCCATGCCTCTGGCACCTTGAGAATCAAACTTGATTGCCTCAGAGGCATACTTGCTTGCATTATTTTCTAATTCTTGTGGGGCCAGACTCATCTATACTACCTATTCAGTCTTCTCTTGAGAATTTACTTGGTATCCTACAGTGTTAATCTCTGTAGTAAAATTAGTTAAATTAATTGAACCATTATTACTCCGAAGGTCACATTTTTCCGAAATGTGACAGTTGGCATCTTTCAATTTGTTGATGGAATCTTCAGCAGACATGATGAGCTCTGAGATTTCATCATCCAAACCTTCAATTGATTGGGAGGATTCGTCGATTATACTTACAAAATACTGCAGTATAGAGCGTGTCTCTTTTTTTTCCTCGTATTTGTAAAGCAGGAAATTTGCCAGTCCAAGGATTTTGCCAATATCCTGTAGTTCCTCAAGCGACAGTTTTTCTATTTTCGAGTCATCAGGTATATTTGATTGAGATATCCTATCATCAATTTTCTTAGATAGTGTTCTTATTTTTTCAAGGTCTCTAGAAAAGTCTAATTTTCTATTTAAAATATTCAAGCGGTTCATTGTTTGAGAATTTCAAGATTAGGATACTGCTTATCTATTTTAGAGTCCACCATCAACTTTACTTTATCCAGCAAAGCTTCGGCTTCGTAGTTAAGATTGTTGAAATCAAATTGGGCCTTTGTGAGTGTAGCACTATCAAGAACAATACTTCCCAAGTGAACAGACAATTCAGATAGTTTCCTGCTAGATGTAGGAGATAATTCATGTAAACAGGCACTGATTGTGCGCATGATTATTACTGCGTAAGCCATGGTTTTTGGTATATCCATAATATTACATATCATTGATGATCTTTTTTTGATTTGACATAAAATTTCTAGCGAAAAACACACGGTTTTTTCTTCAGCCAGTGCTTGTTCTAAGACATTATCATTTACTGAGTTTTCAAGCATGGCACGAGTGGAGTTTTGTACCTCAGTTTTAGCCTGTTTTAGTGATTCAATGATAGAGTCTAGTAGAACAAGGGAATAATCAAGTCTTGGAACAAGAGAGGAGTTTTGAAGTACATTGTTACATATTTCTTTGAGGATATTGGAATTCATCGAATTGGTTATCAGAATTACTTATTTTAGGCACGTGTCACAAATAATATGGTAACCACAGTAACGTAGTACTGTAGATACAGTTTGGAATTTTTTTGAGTATTTGTGTAAAGGAATTTAGCTCTCGATTTTACCTAATCAGAAAAAAAAGGAATCCATGGTAAATGAACATGCCCTCACTGTAAGTCTCGAAGAGTTTGGCATCAGCAAGTACGAAGCGAGGGCATATGTTACATTGATATCCAAAGGGACGATATCCGCTGGAGAATTGGCTTATTACTCGGATCTTCCAAGAACAAAGGTTTATCCGACTCTCCTAAAGCTTGAAAGCAAAAAACTTGCAATAATTTCAAAAAGTAAACCTATAATGTGTACTGCAATTGCGCCAGAGGATGCTTTTGATTCTATTATTCACGAACAGATCAACAAAGTTAACGCCATGAATACCCTTGTCTCAAACCTGAAAAGAGCTAGTGAGGAAAGTAGAAAATCAAGAGGATCTGAAGAAAAAAGATACTTTCATCTTAATGCCAACAATGTGCTAGGTCAGCTAAAAACAATGATAGAGGGTTCAAAATCATCAACAAGTGTAATGGTAGACCAATGGGGATTGGGACTGCTTGCAGAGTGCAAAGAGCAAATTCTCTCAGCAATACGGAGAAACATAGATGTAAAAGTTCTTGTGCCGTCTGCATTGCTTTGTTCTGAGCACTACAAATCCATACCTGACGGAGTCAAGATCAGACTGTCAGATACAATACAAAATTGCTTTATCTTTGATGACACTGAAGTGTTAATGATAGACAGTGGCAATGGCAAAGGCGCAACCCTATCATCTGCAGACATCATAGGTTCCAATCAAAACAGAATATTTTCAAGCATTTGGAAAAATTCAATGAAGACAGATTATTTTGCAGATTTGACAAAGAATGAAGCACAGGAGATTTACAAGATCATTCATTTGGTTAAAGAAAATGGATTACAACATGTTCTAAATGCTACAGGAGGTTCAAAGAAACTGGAACACGACATGTTAAAACTATTGGAGAGTAACGGAATAGAACTGAAAACAAAAACCCTTGATGAGATGATAGATATTGTAGACATAATTATGCAAACTCTATGTTCAGGTCATGTTAACTTTGATGTCAACTCGAAAAACATAACAGTTGAGTCGAAACTAAATAGTGGTCACTCTCTACCGTGGGTTTCCATGATTGACAGTTTTCTACAAAATCAAGGCTACAAAACAAGGATGGCTTATAAAACACAGGCAACAAAGGGTGAGAAAGTTCACATAAAAATTTCTAAAAACTAAAATCACACTCTGCAGTTGTTTTGGCATGATTGAAGAAAAATTAAGAGTACTTGGAATTGTTTTGCCAGAACCGCCTGTACCTGCAGGTTCCTACATTCCAGTAGTTAGAACAGGTAATTTGTTGTTTGTATCAGGTCAGATTCCAATGGAAAATGGCAAAGTGATCTACACAGGTAAGGTAACAGATGACAATATCGAAATGGCTCAAAAATCAGCAAGAATGTGTGCCATCAACATACTTGCCCAGATAAAAAGAGAGGTGGGAGACTTGGAAAATATTTCAAGAATAGTTAGACTTTCGGGATTTGTAAACTCAACTCCTGAATTTTCACAACAACCAAAAATAATCAATTCAGCATCGGATCTAATCTTTGAGATATTTGGTGAGAAAGGAAAACACTCGAGAATTGCAGTAGGGGTTGCAAGTTTGCCGCTGAATTCTATGACGGAAATTGATGCAATAGTTGAAACAAAATAATTTTTTGTTTAGGAATTAGAGAAAAAATATTTTATCGATTCATGCACGTAGGAATTTATTCACTAATTCTAAAACGATATCAGATTCAATTCAGTTTTTTATTAAATTCCTTTAAAAATTTGTTGATTTTTGGTTTCGGTATTACTGCACCACAGGCTTTATCATGACCGCCACCAGAACCACCAAGTTCAGTAGCCAAAACATTGACAATCTTACCAAGATGAACCTTGCATTCCCTTGAACCTCTTACAGAAACAGCATATATCCCATGATCCACGCGTTCCTTGTATGCCACGCCTACGTCCTTACCAGATAGGCCTAAAACAAAATTAACAGCTCCGCTTGCACCGGCATCAATAATTTCCATATAGCCAATATTTTTCATAGTTTTCATCCCTTCCTTTACCTTGGCAATTATCTGCGCCAGTTTATCTACCTGAATTTGAGCAAATTCAAAGGTATTTGGGATTTCATGTGGGAATTTAGAGTCTGCCAGTTCTTCTACCAGATAGAGTAGATAGTCAGGATCCTTTTGGTGACCGACTATATTGTATGTAAGAACAGTTGCACTAATCAATGCAAACTGCCTATCATAAATTTGTAATAGTTTTGAACCAGTAGGTCTGTCTTCCATGTAATCTGTAATGGCAGCACATGCAGCAATAAAAGGAGAATGTTCTGATAGTTTGGATTTGAATTTTTTATAAACTTGAACGGTTGTGCATTCATTTATGTCATGAATGAGTTTTACCTTAATTTTTTCCAAATCTTTTACGATTTTAGGATCAATGTCATGATGGTCAATGTAAGTGACGGACACCTTGTTTTTTCGAAGTGTTTTCATAAGTTCTACAAACTCATCTTGATTTTTTTTGCTAAGACCCAAATCACAAATATACAATGACTTAAGTTTCTCGTCAAGCGATGCTTGAGTGATTGCTTCCATTTGGCTAGGATAATCAACCAAAATAGAATCTCCTCCAAATGCTTGACGTATCAAAGCTGCAGAGCTAATGCCATCTGCATCTTCCTTATGTGAAATACAGACTACCTTGGTTCTTTGTTTTGTTGTCTTCGAACCAGAAGCCTTTTTTGAAGATTTTGATGTTTTTTTCCTAGTTGCCACCAATATGGTCGACGAAGCTAGTATCCCTCATTTAAACCAAAATCAATTTTTGGTTCTATTTGATCATGTCATTGAATCTAGAGATTTACGTCTTATAGTGACACCATCAATATGCACCTGATCCTTTTCTTCAAATAGCATGTGCCATTTGCTATCATGAGGAAGCAGTTTGTTAATTTCTCGGATCTTGGCATTTGTAGGATAAGCATTTGTGAGTGCACCCCATTTCATGTTAGGTATTTTTGGCATAATCTTGTTGAGTTTCTCTACCACACTGTTGTCTTCCATTGTTAAATGAAGAGCCGATTTTGAATTTATGTCTTATTTCAGCCAAAATTAGACTGCTGGGATTTCAGGGCCGTCATTGGATTCCTTTGAGGACATGCCGCCATAACCCGGATCAATTTTCTGTTTTGGGTTTAAGCTGGTATCATGATGGCAGGGTTTGTTACATACAGGACAGTGCTTTCTGTCAAGCACGATGCATTGGCAGATGTGGTTTTTTAAATATGCCTGTGCGGCTTGATTCCACTCTCCCGTGCCATTGCAAAATACACAGATATTTGACGCCAGTTTTCCTGAACCCTTGCAAAAGTCGCACACATCTTCCTTCAATTTCTTACAAATAGAACAAAATAACAGCCCATCTTTATTTCTAGTCCAATAATGCTGCGTATGAGATCTCAATTATTCATCCCTGACCACACAATCTCCAGACAGGTGTAGCCACATAATGGATTTATTTTATTTATCGCTGGATTTTAGGAGTTTGTTGAGTGGGACATCTTGGATGTGCCTTGAGTCAATTATTTGGTAGCAAAAAGACTTTCCAGTTAGTTGTGTTTGTATGTCAAATTCCTGGATTTTTTTAAGATCCTCATCAGATGCAGTTAAAATAACACGGTCTAACTTCTCGAGCAACCAACGTTCTTCGGGAGTCATTGATTTTTAATTAAAAATTATCATTTATTGTACGGAATTACTAGATTAGACAATTTGCGTAGTAAATGTTAGTATTTGGATAAATTTCATGCAGTATGATGACAAAGATGCAAATTTAATAAAGATGCCCAGTGCGATGGCAATCCATTTGTCTTGGAGGCATCCTAGGTTTGAATTTTTGAAAAATAATTGAAATGGACTAGGAGATTACTGTAACGTATGCGAAAATATAATAGATGAATTTACAAAAATTTACTATGGAAACAAAGAACATTGGTTTGCGTGGTATTGAGGTTGCAGACACCAGAATTTCAAACATTGATGGGGAAAAAGGCAAGCTGATTTACCGTGGATATGATATTTTAGATCTTACAAAAAACTCTACATTTGAGGAGACAGCATACTTACTTTTGTATGATAAACTCCCTACAAAAGAAGAGTTAGATGAATTTAATGCAAAATTAGTTGAAGCAAGATACATACCAAAACAAATGCAAAAGAATATGGGAAACTGGCGCAAGGATGCTGACCCTATGGATATGCTTCAAGCATTTGTGGCAGCTCTTGCAGGATACTATGATGAAGAGTTTTCAAACAAAGACGCAAGCTATGATAGAGCAATTAACCTTATTGCAAAAATTCCAACCATTATTGCAAGCTGGCAAAGAATAAGAAACAGCATGGATATTGTTGATCCAGATCCATCGCTGAGTCATGCCGCAAATTTCCTTTACATGATGTCAGGAGAAAAACCAGATCCAGAAGTGGAGAAGATTTTTGATATTTGTTTAATACTTCATGCAGACCATACTTTTAACGCATCTACTTTTACAGCAAGACAAGTTGCATCTACACGTGCACATATGTACTCAGCATCTAGCGCTGCAATAGGAGCATTAAGTGGGGAATTACATGGTGGTGCAAATACAGAAGTTATGAAAATGCTATTAGAAATTAATTCAATTGACAAAGTCGAACCGTGGATAAAAGAACAGATAGCCAACGGACAAAGAATAATGGGAATGGGACATGCGGTATACAAGACATATGATCCAAGGGCACAAGTACTCAAAGAACTTTCAAGGAAGCTTGCCGAAAAAACAGGAGATCCGTGGTTTGAATTAACAGAGAAAATTGAAACCGCGACAATTGCAGAAATGAAAAAACAGAAAGGGAGAGAGATTTATCCAAACGTGGATTTGTACAGTGCTTCAATTTACTACATGCTAAAAATTCCAGTTGATCTGAACACTCCTATTTTTGCGATTTCCAGAGTTGCAGGATGGGGAGCACACATAATTGAGGAGAAATTTGCAGAGGCTGCACCAAAACCCGCACTGTATAGACCAAAAGCGGTGTATGTGGGAAAGTATTGTGGACCACAGGGTTGTGAATACAAGAAATTAGACTTGAGAAAGTAAACCTAGTTGCGAGTGTTAAGCCATTCCTTGGCCTTTGAGTGGACATCATGTTTGTACAACACTTCAAATACCATGTCATAAAACGTAATCCCTTTTTTTTGGGCCTGATCATCTAACCATTTTATTCCGTCTGCAAGTTCAGGATCATACTCTGAAAATTCAACCAACTCATCAACCATCTTTGAAAAGAAGGCGTGCGATTCCAACATACAGTGAACTTTCAGTATTTGATCATAAGGGACGTATTCAAATTATATAGACAAATGGGTCACCTTTTTCGCGTTACTTAGGAATTTGTGAGCGATGTTATACGACAGGAAATTATGCTTTAGACTAAATGAAACAATGCAGTATCAGGAATTACCAAAATTGCCACCACGGCTTAACTTTTGGAATATCGATAACGGTACAAACACCATCAATTAGTTTGGTTCCTTTGCCACAGATTCCATATTCTTTGGGTTTACTGTCAGTTGAATTAGTATTTTGTACATCGTCTTTAACATCATCTTTAGTATCTAGAGATTCATCTAATCCAACTGCTTCATAAATAGATGAATATTCTGGATAATTAGTATCAAACCATTCCTTGTAAGTTGGTTCATTGTTGTACCTGTCCACATAATATTGTGGATCTTTTGTTTTGTCAACAAAAGACGCTATGCCAAGATCTTTTGGTTGTGGTTCCGGTTGTGGTTCTGGTTTATTTGTAGAATCAGTAGACGGAATATCATTTACAAAGATTGTTACAGTTTGTCTAGAAGACGTGGTGTCTTTTTTTGCCACAATGTCAAACACATAAGATTTTGCACCGTGTGTGTTAGAGGGTGTCCATGTAAATAGTCCAGTATTAGTGTCAATTTTTGCACCAGCTGGAGGGTTTTTCTCTAGACTAAAAGTCACACCACTTTGAGCGGAATCTGTCAAGAATGCTGTAAAAGACAATGTCTTACCTTCATCTATGGTAAGATTACCAATGGGTCTCAATTGAATTGTTTTTGGAGTTGTGCTGGCTTCATTTGAAGCATCACTTACTCCTACAGAGTTTATTGCAGAAACCTTGTATGTATACTTTGAATTAGGCGATAAATTAGTGTGCGAGTATGTTGTAGAAGTGCTCTCTGTATTGTCCATGATAGTGGTAAATGAGCCAGAGTCTTTTTTCACCTCTATTTTATATCCAGTAATGGCAGAATTACCATCGGATGCGGGTTCACTCCAAGATAGATTGATTTGAGTAGATGACACACCCACTGCAGTTAGTTTTATTGGTGGTGTGGAAACTACGATAGATGGGACCGTAGAAGATACTGGTGTTGATGAAGTTTTGACAGAGTCAGTTTTGGGGGTAGCACTGACAGTGTTGGAAGGTTCAGTAAGGCCAAATCCGATTTTTGCTGCAACCTCAAATGAATATGATACTCCAGTAGAAAGACCACTCACAATATAGCTACGCGTTTGGCCGTTTGTCTCTCCAATAGGAGTAGAATCGCCACCTGAAAATACTCGTTCAATTTGATAACCATTTATGGATTGACCAAATGTGTTAGAAGGTGGCAACCATGAAAGCTCGACCTGTGTAGGAGATATAGCTTTTGCAATAAGTATAGGCGTTGTTGTTGATGTGGGTTTGACAGAAGAACTAGAAACAGGGGTACTTGTTCCTGCAGAGTTTATTGAAGAAACTTGATAGTAGTAAGTCTTGTTTGTCTCTAGACCTTCATGTAGAAAGGCTGTGGATGAGCTCTTTGTATCAGCCATTACAGTCGTGTATGTAGTTGAGCTTGTTTTGTAATCAATCTTATATCCAGTGATGGGTGGAACATCTTTGTTAATTTTGGGAGAATCCCAGTAGAGTAGGACAGATGTAGATGATACAGGAACAGATTTTAGATTTTGAGGAGGAGGTACAAGAGAAGACGCAGAGGTAAGAGAGACTATTTGAATTCGATCATTATCATTATCTGCAATGTAAAGGATATTGTTAAGGGAGTCAATGGCAATACCCGTAGGTGAATTGAATTTACCATCAGTAGTGCCTGAAGAACCAAACTTTTCTACAAAACAGACCCCATCTGTAATTTTGCTGGTTCCACTTGGACATGTGTTACTAGAAATCATCTCAAACACTTGAATGCGGTTATTTTCAGTGTCAGATACGTATAGCATCTGATTGTCTTCATCAAATGCCAACCCTGTGGGTTCATCAAACTTTCCGTCAGCAGAACCTGACGAGCCAAATGAGCCAACATAGCATACCTCATCTTCGACTATTTCATCAGTATCACTCGGGCAGTTGCTGCCATCAGTTATTTCAAATATTTGTATTCTATTGTTCCCAGTATCTGCTACGTAAAGAATATCGTTATCATTATCAAATATCAGCCCAGATGGATTTCGAAACTCATCATCATCTGAACCAGCACTACCAAAACTGAACATGAAATTTCCATTGTCATCAAAAACAGAGATAGAATCAGTAGATGAATCTGCAACAAATATGTTATCAGTTGATTGATGTATAGCTATGGCAGTAGGAGAGCCAAGATATTCATCGTCATCGCTGTCAGAAGAGCCAAACAATAACCCATCAAAATCACCATCTGCTTCAAAGCGTTGAACTCTGTTGTTATCTGAATCTACAATGTAAACGTCTTTGGTATCGGGGTTAATTGCTAAACTAATCGGTGTGTTAAACTTTCCATCATTAGAACCAAAACCTCCAAATTTTTCATCGAAACAGATTTCATCGTCAATGATTTTATCAGTGCCGGTAGGACATTGACTCCCATGGGTTACGACGAAGATTTTGATGAAATTGTTCTCACTGTCAACCACATATAGATCTCCATCTTTCCCTATTGCAATATCTGTGGGATGATCAAACTCATCATTGTCGTTACCCTGAGAACCAAATTCATCAGAAAAGGACATCAAGCCAAAGGTGTTTTGAGGTACAGCCATCAGACACAAGAACAATAACGGAGTACAAAGTACCATAAAGGAGGATTTTTTCATACGTTATTATAAAAAATCAAACAGAGTTATTAAGAAATGCTATCAAATTTATCATATCAATGTACAAATGCTATTAACAACAGTTGATAAACAATTTTGAAATTTAATGTTTTAAGATATTATAGAGATAGAAAAGCAAGTTCCTGAAGATAAGACAATTGCCATCGATATACAAAATAAAGGAGAGGATGTACCACGTTAAGGGTATTTTCTGATTGGAACATGTTATTTACGTTGATGGTAGCACAAAAAAGATTTCATGGGTGATACAGACAGGTAAAGACAAATTAGAACAAACGCGTCTTCATTCCAAGATTTATTTGGACAAAGTCACTGAGAGCCAATCAAAATACATTGCGTTGCATGTAGGATTGTTTTGGGGGATAGGTACATTTTCCATAAAAAATAATGAATCCATAACAGTAATGTTGGACAATCAACAGATGTATGAGCGTTTTACGCTAAAAAAGAAAAAATCAGATGAGTTTATTGAAAAAAGGATTGGGTTTATACAGCATCTTATTTCTCAGAGAAATCTGAAAATCCAATATGAGGCAATCTCAGAAAAAGAAAATTTGGCAAGAATCATAGAATGAAAGACATAGAAAAAAGGTAGTGAACGAATAAAGGGTCAAAGCGTGAAATTAGTACATAAATTTCCATCTTGGTCACGGTCATGATTAATTAGCTTTATTTATTGTTCAGATTGTTTCAAAATAAATGGCAGGCATAGATAAAGCGGCAATTGGATTTTCAATTGCAATAGTGGCTGCAGGCGTTGTATTTGCATTCTACGGTAGTGGAGTTCAAGATGCTACACCTGTTGTTTCAAACCCTGTTGCATCTGCTCCTAGCGTGACAAAAGCCCCTGAGCCAAAAGCTCAAGCAGACCCATTTGCAGATATTGCAAACAAGGTCAAAGAACAAGCTAATGTTCAACCAGCTATGAAACAAGAGATGAAGACAGAGCAGAAACAAGAGATGAAGACAGAGCAGAAACAAGAGATGAAGACAGAGCAGAAACAAGAGATGGCAGGTCCTAAGACAGTCAAAGTTGAAGTACCAGCAGGATCTTCAACTCCAGGTTGTGAAGAAACCAACAAATGTTTCATTCCAGCATCTGTTACAGTAAATGTAGGAGATACTGTTGAATGGCATAACGCAGACACAGCAGCACATACAGTAACAAGCGGAAGTCCAGCAGATGGACCATCAGGTGAATTTGACAGTAGTCTATTCATGGCCGGTGCAACATTTGATGTTACATTTGATGAGGCAGGAAGCTATGATTACTTCTGTATGGTTCATCCATGGATGGTTGGTAACGTTAAAGTAAACTAACCTAACATCTCCTTTTTTCTTATTTTATCATGTTTTTACGAATGGTTCTGTTGTATGCTACCCCAAATCTATGAGATTCATCACGAGCATGTTGAAGAATTTGTAGTGCAGGATTTTTCTTTGCGGATGTTATAGGTAGTTTTTTTCCAGGCACAAATATCTCCTCGTTTTCTTTGGCTATAGAAATACAGGGTATTTTTAACCCAAGGGATTTTAATGAATTCAGAGCATAGCCAAGTTGACCTTTACCACCATCAATCAAAACAAGATCAGGCAGTTTTGAATCGGTCTCAAGCAGATGCATGTATCTGCGTTTTATTATTTCACCAATCATCGCAAAATCATCTCTGCCCGTTACGGTTTTGATTTTGAATTTTCTATAACCAGATTTGTCAGGTTTGCCTCCAACAAATCTAGACATAGAACCTACTGCAAATTCCGCACCATGGTTTGAAATGTCAAAACACTCAATCACATCAGGGGTTTTTGGCAATGACAAAATTTCTTTCAAATCAGATAACACAGGATCACTGCCCTTATCATGCACAAGTCGAATATTTTTTAAAAGTAAATCAATGATTTCTCTTTTTTTTCCTCTCTGAGGACAAATAATCTCAACTGGAAATCCTGCTTGGGTTTCAAGTAGTGATTCTAAAATATCTTTTTTTTCAGGAATTTGACTTGTGAGTATGAGTTTAGGGATTTGGTGCGTGCTGTAGTATTGATATAGAAAGTTTGAAAAAGAATTGTCTCCAACCATGTCAAAAAAAAACTTGTCGCTGTCTCGAATGACACCGTTTATCATCCTAAAATTCATAACAGTGACGGTATGATCTTTCTCTCCAATTCCAAAATATTCTTCATCAGAACGGTCAACATATTCCATCTTCTGTTTTGTTTGAAGACTTCCTATTCTGATCAGAGTATCACGTATGTCTTTTGCACGCTCAAACTGCTGTAGTTTTGCGGCGTGTCTCATCTCATCTTCAAGTTTTTGAGCAAATATTTTTGTCTGATTCTTATTTTTTAGCACTTCTTCTAGCGCCTTAACATGCATAGGGTATTGCACCTGAGCTTCTTTGAATTCACATGGACCTTCGCAATTTCCCAGATGGTATTCCAAACAAACTTTCTTGGGAAGTGTTTTGCATACACGTATTTGAAAGAATTTTCTCAAAGTACCAACCGTTAATAATTTTGAACTCCCATGTGTAAACGGTCCAAAGACTTTCCCTTTTCCCAGAAATTTTCCATCACGAGTTCTTCGTGTAACTAGTAATCTCGGATATTTTTCGTCAGATATTCTCAGATATGTATAGCGTTGTTGATCTTTTAACTCTATGTTAAAACGAGGCCTGTATTTTTTGATCATGTTTGATTCAAGTAGAAATGCCTCATTCTCATTGTCGGTTAGAACAAACTCAATATCACGTATATTTTCAACAAGCTTTTGAGTCTTGTAATTTTGGGTTTTTGTGAAATATGATTTTACACGTTTTCTAAGATTTTTTGCTTTACCGATGTAGATGATTTGGTTGTCTGAGTCTTTCATCAGATAGATGCCAGGATTTGACGGAACTCGAATTTTATTTATGTTAAAAGTCATTTTTTAATAATTTTTTTAGATATTTTCCAGTATAACTTCCAGGCGCCTTTGCAATTTGTGTAGGAGTACCAGTTGCTACAACGGTGCCACCTTCATCCCCACCTTCAGGGCCAAGATCAATTATCCAATCAGAGTTTTTAATCACATCCATATTATGCTCTATTACCACCACAGTGTTTCCAAGATTTACCAGTCTGTTTAATACGTCAAGCAGTTTTTGCACATCAGCAAAGTGAAGTCCGGTGGTAGGTTCATCAAGAATGTATAGTGTTTTTCCTGTTCCACGTTTGGATAATTCAGAGGCCAGTTTCACACGTTGTGCTTCTCCTCCTGAAAGAGTGGTGGAAGATTGGCCTAGTTTGACATATCCCAGTCCTACATCATGAATGGTTTGCAATTTTCTTTGTATTGCGGGAATATTTTCAAAGAAGTGTAGTGCCTCATATACAGTCATATCCAATACATCAGAGATGTTTTTTCCTTTGTACAAAACTCCTAGAGTTTCCGAATTGTATCGCTTACCTTTGCATTCATCACACTTTACATATACATCAGATAAAAATTGCATTTCAATCTGTTTAACACCGTCACCATCACATGCAAAGCATCTACCATCTGCAACATTGAACGAAAATTGTCCAGGCGCATATCCCCTTTCTCTGGCTAATTCAGTATTGGCATATAGTTCTCGAATTGGGGTAAATGCACCGATGTATGTTGCAGGATTAGACCTCGGAGTTCTTCCTATTGGAGATTGGTCTATGGCAATAACCTTGTCAATGTTTTCAATTCCCACAAGTGTTTTGTGCAATCCCGGTTTTACATTAGATTTGTAAAAGTGATTTTCTAGTGACTTAAGTAAAATATCATTAATCAAAGTAGACTTTCCAGAGCCAGACACTCCAGTTATTGAAACAAAAAGTCCCAGCGGCACTTCCACATCAAGGTTTTTCAAGTTGTTTTCAGACGCACCTTTTATCGCAAGCACACCAGATGGATGCCTAACCTTATTTTCGAGTTTAATCAAAGAGTTGTTTTTCAAATAGTCCCCGGTAATGGATTTGTGGCCATTTAGTATTTGCTTGACAGTTCCTTCAAATACAATATTTCCACCATGTATGCCTGCCCCAGGACCTAAGTCCACTATCCAATCAGAGTTTCGTATGACTTCTTCATCATGCTCTACCACAATTACGGTGTTTCCCAGATTTCGCAGTTTTGTCAGTGTTTTTATCAGTCTTTCATTATCTCGTTGATGTAGTCCTATAGTAGGCTCGTCTAAAACGTACAATACCCCTGTCAAATTAGAACCAATTTGTGTTGCAAGTCTTATTCTTTGTGATTCACCACCAGAAAGTGTAGAGCTGAGTCGATTTAATGTAAGGTAGTTTAGACCAACATTCATCAAAAATTCCAGTCTTTCTCGTATTTCTTTGAGTACATCTCGTGCAATATATTGCTCGTTTTCAGTAAGACTTAGATTTGTAAAAAAATCATAACAATGATCTATTGATAAGTCACAAACATCCATTATTCCCATGTCGTTTATCTTAACTGCAAGCGATTCTGGTTTGAGTTTTTTTCCGCTGCATATATTGCAGGGAGTATCTCTCATGAATTGTTTTAACCATTCTCGCTTCGATTCAGAATCAGTTTCCATGAATACACGTTGGAGATTCTCAAGTACCCCTTCAAATGCATCTGTATATTGCCAAGATGAATCACCGGACTTTGATCTGTAACGAAAATCAATCAAATCATCTGTACCATGTAAAATTATTTTCAAGTGTTTTGGTTTTATGTTTTCAATTGGTGTCATTAAATCAAATCCAAATTTTTTTCCTACAGCACGTAAGGCTTGGCGTCGGAAAGATGAAAATCGACCGCTCCAAGGGACTATCGCTCCATCTAAGATAGATTTGGTTTTGTCTGGAATTACCAAGTCTGCGTCAAATTCCATTTTTACACCAAGACCATTACATGCCTTACACATGCCAAATGGTGAATTAAACGAAAATGTGCGTGGTTCCAATTCCCCTATAGTCAGTCCACAATAAGGACAAGCATTGTTTTGTGAAAAAATCTTTTCAGATTGTTCATCAGATATCATGACATCACCTTTTGATGCCTTTATTGCAGTTTGTATCGCTTCAAACAATCTAGAGCGCTCTGATTTTTCTGTTTGAATTCTGTCGACGACAATCTCAATATTGTGCCATTTTTGTCTATCCAGCGGAGGGATGTCCTCATCTAGGTTTTGTATCTCGCCATTGAGCCTTATTCTTGAATAACCATCTTTTTTTAGCTGTTCAAATAATTTTTCATATGTTCCTTTTTTTCGTTGTATTATAGGAGATAAAACCAATATTTTTTTTCCATTAAAATCTTTCAATACAGAATCGCAGATTGTCTCTATTGATTGACTGGATATTTTTCGTCCACAGTTTGTGCAGTAAGGAATGCCAATTCTAGCATAAAGAAGTCGCATGTAATCATAGATTTCAGTGGTGGTGCCAACAGTTGAACGAGGGTTTTTACTGGTTGTTTTTTGTTGAATTGAGATTGCAGGAGAGAGTCCTTCAATCGAATCAACGTCAGGCTTGTCCATCATTTCAAGAAACTGCCTAGCATACGCAGAGAGAGATTCCACATAACGCCGTTGTCCTTCTGCATATATTGTATCAAATGCAAGAGTGGATTTACCTGAACCTGACAATCCGCTAATAACAACTAGGTTGTTTTTTGGAATGTCAATGTCGATATTTTTTAAATTGTGATGCCTTGCACCGCGTATCTTTAGTTTATTTTCGGTCATCTTTTAATTGAATCTCTCTTTCTAGTCTTTTTATCCTATCTCTGCATTCAATAGCATGTTCAAAGTCCAAATCCTCAGAATATTTCTTCATTAGTGCCTCAAGATCTATGATATCAGTTGTCAGATCATGTGTAGATTTTAGTTTTGAGTCATCAAGGGTAGTTATTTGATCAGGGATTAATTTTGTTATAGTTCTTGGAGTTATGTTGTGCTCTAGGTTAAATTGCATCTGTGTTTCTCGACGTCTCTGAGTTTCTTTCATTGCAAGGATCATGGACTGAGTTTTTGAATCAGCATACATTATAACGTGTCCGTTTGCGTGTCTTGCAGCTCTTCCAAATGTTTGAATGAGACTGGTAAAGTTTCTTAAAAATCCCTCCTTATCAGCATCCAGTATAGCAACTAGAGAGACTTCAGGAATATCTAACCCTTCTCTGAGTAAATTGATGCCTACAAGGACGTCAAATTCACCTAGACGTAGTTGCCGTATTAGCTCGGTTCTTTGTAATCCCTCAATTTCTGAATGCATGTATCTTACGCGTATTTGCTTTTTTGAAAGATACTCTGCTAAATCTTCAGCCATCCGTTTGGTCAGAGTAGTAACCAGTACACGTTCATTTTTCTCAGACCTTTTGTTAATCTCACCAATTAAATCATCCATCTGGTTTTTTGTTGGTCTTATCTCGACCAGAGGATCAAGCAAGCCAGTAGGTCTTACCAGTTGCTCTGCAATTTGATGAGATATTTTTTTCTCATATTCACCAGGTGTTGCAGACACAAAAAGAGTGTTTTTGATATACTCTTCAAATTCCTCAAATTTGAGCGGCCTATTATCATGTGCGCTTGGAAGTCTAAATCCATATGTCACCAGCTCTTTCTTTCTGGAGAAATCGCCTTTGTACATCCCATGTAGTTGTGGTATTGTAACATGTGACTCATCAATTACCAGAAGATAGTCATCTCCAAAAAAATCAAGTAGGCAAAATGCCTTCTGTCCAGGTCTGCGTCCATCAAAATGTCTAGAATAGTTTTCAATGCCAGAGCAATAACCGAGCTCTTCAATCATTTCCAAGTCAAATTTTGTTCTCATCTCCAATCTTTGTCTTTCAAGTTCATTTAATTCAGGCAATCTAAACTCTAATTCTTCTTTTATAGACAGGATTGCTCTTTCTCTAACATCTTTGGCAATGAGATAATGTTTGGCTGGAAATATTTTCATTGTAGATACTTTACGTTTTTCCTTTAATGAGACATGATCAAGAAGAGTGATTTTCTCAATTTCGTCCCCAAACATCGAAATTCTTACTATATCTTCAGAATACGCTGGAACAATGTCAATAGTATCTCCCTTGACTCTAAAATTGCCAGGCGCTACCTCAGTATTATTTCTCTCATATCTTGCATCCACAAGCTGTCTAATTAGATTACTTCTCTTGACTTCTTCCCCAGAGGTTATGGTTATTGCCAAGTCTTCCCAGTCTTGTGGATTGCCAAGAGAATAGATACATGATACAGTAGATACGATGATTGTAGGTTCTCCAGAGAGAAGCATTGCAGTTGCCTCTAGACGGAGTTTTTCGATTTTTTCGTTGATTTGGGTATCCTTTTCAATATAGGTATCAGTCTGTGGGATGTAACTTTCAGGTTGATAATAATCATAGTAGGAGACAAAATATCCGACATTGTTTTTTGGGAAGAATTGTTTTAGCTCTGAATATAATTGAGCCGCAAGGGTCTTGTTATGAGATATGACTAGTGTGTTTTTCCCGGTTCTTGCAATGGCATTGGCAACAGTAAATGTCTTACCACTTCCAGTCACTCCAATCAAGGTTTGAATTTGTGATTTTGTGATTCCTTTTACAATTTTTTCAATTGCTCTGGGTTGATCTCCAGTAGGTTCAAACTCAGAGACAAGATCAAATTTGTGTAGCTGCAACGGTTAAGATCGTTGAAAACTGAACTTATAGCTAACGTTTGTTGATTAAAAACTAAGAATTAATACAAATTACTGCACAGAACATATTAGATAGGACAGAATTAGATCAACCCTAGCAACAACCAGAATCCGAAAAATGTGTGAATCTAAAGAAATTTTGAGATTAACAACAAATGTTTAAACCTTGATTGCCACTATCTTAACCATGAATAGGTGCCCAAACTGTGGGAGTAATCTGATCATGGGTGAAGAATGTTTCATTCACTCCAAAAAATCACTAGCAAATAACAAACTAAATGAAGGGATTTCTATCAGGATAGGCGACTGTACTAAATGTAAGATTGGGTATATCTGCTGATCTTATTTTACCTTATACCATCTCTCAATGTTTTGTTTTAGTGTAGTTACATCTAATTCTTCCAACATGCAACTATGACCAACCACAATTCGTAAACGATTGATTTGAAATAGTAGTTCTTCTACAAATTTTCTACTGCGGAAATGATTTGTAAAGTATTCAAAGTTATCAGAGATTATTTCTTTTAATTCTCCCAGTGTTGTAAAATATAGTGGATCGTCTATTCTTGCAAAGAACACACTGTTTTTTTCAGCCTCTTGTCTACCTTTTACTTCGGTCTTAGTACCAGATCTAACTTTTTGATCCCACCAATCAGAACCAAATTTATCTTTCATAACATCTCCCACAACTTTTCGTACATCATTTTCAAAACAAAATAAAATTTGATAGCACTCAGACATCTCAGATGACTCTTTCAATAATTCATCAGGAAAAGACTGTAAAATATCATAGGTGGCGGAATTACTCTGTAAATTATCAACAGAAAAACCAAGATACTCCAAATCTTGTAATTCAGACTGTATTCGTCTGACTCTACTTAAGAATAATTCAATTTGATATTCTGTTTGTCTAGTTGCCATTATAACAGATTTTCTTTCAAACTTTTAAAAAGAACATCATAGACTTTTTGATCAGTAGTAGTAGGAAGATTAACAACAATAGTATGACTTAAGACAAAATCTTTTTTCTTGTCATCGCTAGATGGTAAAGATTCATTCGTAGATATAGGAAGTTTTTCCACAGGATGGACTATTTCGCCGAAGTCTGCTATGTTTTTTAGTTGTAAGAACGTTTTAACCATCATATCCAATGTAGAGTTATTGCTATCTTTGCCAGTGGTTGATGCAAAATGTCCTTTTATTTGCTCGTCGCTTAGTTCATTAAATTTTTCATTTTTTTGAAATAATGTCTCATAACATTTCTTGATGCTATGGCCCAGAATTTTTCTACTCTCGTTTGGATTTTTATAGTCAGAGTATATCTGGGTTGGAACACCATTTTCATCAATAAATCCTAGACTTCGCAGAACTCCAATTAATGGACGATCATTAGTTCCTTTAAATTCAAATGTGTTAGCTAAAACCCTAGTAGTGACTTTGTCAGGAACTGCAGCTGTTTGTATTGTTGTAAAAAATTCAGGGATTTTTTTGTAAGATGCGACATAAGGAAATGAAACATCACTCATGAGATCATGTTTTTTACTTATGTTATGTATTTAAGATAGATCTTTGAATCGATTCTGCATGCAGATAGTTTTTTAGATCATTCCGTACCTGTAAAAACATGGGACTATTCTGGAAGAATAAAGATACAATAGATGATGAAGATGGAGAATTAGAGATAATTTCAACAGAATTGAAGCAAAATCTAGCAGAATTAGAGTGCGAGGAAACAATAATCAATGACAAAGAGAGATTTGGCAGAGTACGAAACAGTATGATGAAGACATTAAGAGCAAAACATGGTCACGATGTTGCAAATAGAGCACTAGCCAGAATCAACAAAAGACTACAACAGGGCTATCTTAAACAATAATTTGTCTAAGTGATTCATCGGCCTTTTTATTGACTGATAGAGCTTTTTCATTCACAATACTAGGCTTTTGATTGGCCCAATCCTTACAATCTACAAATATTTCCATTTCAACATCAGGAGGTTTTCTACAATAATCACCCAAAAAGAACACTTCTCTCATTTCAATCTCACAATATGGACATTTTGGCTTTCCAATATGGTCTTCTTCAACCTTCAATTTGCTATATGACAAGTCACCAAACCAAACTAAGGCATGATTATGCTTCTTGATTCCTGCGTGTGACAATTGATAGTAAAAAGTTGCAAAAGTGGAGTCTCTAGTACCTTTGTTTTTGATTATCCAACCATGTTTTTGATATGCTTTGGTAACGGCATCAATCCAACCAAAGCCCAATACATGAAAGTGAGGAGAATAATACCATTCTTTGTAATCACGATTGTATCTAAATGGATGAAAAATCATAGAACCGCCTATACATCCAATCTCTTTTAGAATAGATCTTGCTTTTTTAGACAATTCCTTTTTGTTAAGTGAATAATCCCATTTTGGAGCAGAAATTATGATATGTTTGACTTTATGTTTGGACTTTTTCTCATAGGTTTCAATCCTTCTAGTTGCTTTGTTTGATTCTCTAGCAAGCCATTTTTTCCAGCATATCTCACAATCTGCTCGATAGCAAGATCTTTGAAAAGTTCTCACAAATCCCTTTCCCTCACACTCTGTGTTTGCGTGACCTTGAACATTTAGACAACCAAGATATGCCCAAGAACCACACCATTCATGTGCATCTTTTGTTGCAGGCAAATGCCAACCATCATGATCTATGATAAACCAATTTTGGGAGTCATGCATTTGATTGAATATTTCATTTCTGTTTTGTTGTCTTGCATAATCATCATCAAGAGTTAATTGCGTATGTCCTCTCTTAGTTCGCTTAGACGCAGGATACATTAATGATAAAGTCACCAGTATACCTCCTCTACCATGCCACATTTTCCACATATTTTCAGATGATTTCCACAATGTTGATCATGATAGCTGAATCTATGATCACAAAATCTTGTTTTGACAAAATGTTTTTTAGGAAATTTAACCATGATATGTTGGGGAGGAAGAAAAAGAAATTTTTCTAACTACCCACTACGCCCCCCTTACAAATTTTCAAAGCACATTGAATTGATTCCTTTACGGAATGTTCGTGGACTTTTCTATTACAAATATTACAAAAAGAAAGATTGGAATTCATTGATTTTCACCGAATTCCCATCTATCAAGAATGACGTTGACGATATCATCGTAAGTCATTCCTTTTTTTCCATGATCTGAAAGACGTTGTTTCGTCTTGTCAGATAATTTAATGGTGGTTTGAGACATACCAACAATGCGGCAGTATGCTTTATATCACACAGTATCATTTTGATACCGATATTAGGCATGGAAACTCGTGAAAATATTATTCATCAGCTTATGAGTGGCCCCATGCACATAAATCAATTAGCTCGTAAATTTCCCAACAACAAAGGAATACTCACTAAAGAATACAAGTCTATGATAAAAGAAGGCATCTTGGTGGAACACAAGTTCGGAAACAAAAAGATACTATCATTATCACATGAACATCCAAAACCATATTTGGCATTTCAGCATGTGATGAGTTCACTTCCACTAGCAGAACAACGAGCAGATAAGATTCTAAAAAGATTGGAAAAGAAAAAGCCGTTATTCATACGTAGTGAGTTTAAAGAATTTGAAAAACTCCCAATGAAGATAAATCCTAGATGTAGAATCGATTTGAATCAGATACTAGAAATAATCAATGATCTTGTTTCAAGATCAGTGGCATTGACTTATGCAGAGTGTTTGGACTCTTTTCCAAAGAATTCTGAAGGTGAAATAAAAAAATACCATAAGGAATGTATCAGAACAATCAACATAATCATGGATAAATTAGAAAAGCAACACAAAGAGTCAGATATGGAGTTAAGCTCATATCTATACTATGGTGTTCAAGGATATAGATTCTTGTCAAGCCTTCTGTTCTTATCTAAAAACTAAGAAACATTTGCATTTTCAAGCAACAGGGTAATTTGTTCAAGTTTAGATTCTAAATGAGATATTCTTCTATCTTTGTCTAATTCAAGATCATGAAGCTTCTTATTTTTGGTTTTGAGTTCTTCTTCTAATCTAAATTTTTCATCAATCATCAACTGTGGAATTGCTTTTTGATACTCATCGAAGAGTTGTTCAATGACAGGTTTAAAGTAGGAATTATCAAGAGGAATTGTTTGAGAGTGTCCCATCAGTCGTTCTGCAAGACTCAGGTTGACGTTTCTGTTAGACTTTAGGATAGTATCAAATCTCTTTCTAAACCCATGACAAGACATTATCTGATATCTGCCGGATTTTGCCTTTTCACGACCTAGGGACTTTCTAACATATCTGCCCAGAGTGGAGGTTATTGTCATTGCTGGAAGCGGCTTTGAAGGATTGGCAGGAGAACAGAAAACCCATGATTCTGGGGTTAGTCTCTCGCCTTTTCTTGTTCTAGAGTCAAGATACTCCTGCAAGACCTCGACTGCCTCAGGATGGATAAAAGTATGATATTCGTGAATAGTATCTGCGTAGACCGTTACGGATTTGCAGTCATTAGGCATGTCAGACAAGTCTCGTAGTCTCATCTCTTCAAAACAGCCTACTCTTACGCCACTAGAGGCCATAAAATGAATCAGTGCCTTGTATTCTAGATAGATTGTATTTTGTAGTAAGATCTGAATTTGTTCAGTAGTGTATGCAGTTCCTCCAGAGTTTTTCTTCTTTTCAGGAAACATTTTTCTTAACTTGTCCCAGTTTAGGATGATGTCATTCATTGAAAAGAAGAGTTTGAGTGCAGATATTTTACCTGCAATGAGACTTGCAGACTTGTCTTGACTTTTGTGATAAATGACATAATCCTCTATCATTTCCTGTAGTTTCTTTGGTTCTATCTTTGTGAGACTATCGTGATTTTTGATTATGAAATAGTGTAAAAACCCATCAAGATATTTCTGGTATTGCTGTTTTGTCTTTTCTGATTTTATCGCAGACTGGAATAGCAATAATGAGCGTTGATGGTTCATCGAATTGAGTCTGGAATTGTGATTATTAACCAGCGGTTTTTGTGAGGATACCGATCTTGCCATAGTATACTGAGTATTCTAGGAATTTAATCAACAAATTTGTCTAATCAAACTGAATTTAAAGCAATTGTGAGAAAGATCACCAGACAGGTTCATCAACCATAACAAGTCCACTTTCTGTTACTTCAAAACCCATGATTTTGAGCGTAGTTTGAGCTGAAGGAGTGTTTCTTTTTAGAATCTTTTCTGCCAAGTCAATTCTGTCTTTAGTTGAGATATGCTGACCAATTTTGTACTTACCGTGCAGAATCTCTGGAACGATTTTGATTACTGCAACTCCATCCAAAACCCGCATAGTTGATTTGATTGGGTCATACATTCCTTCAGGTTGATATTTTTCCATCAAACCGTTTAGAGCCAAAGTTTTTTCTTCTTTATCAGTAACAAGATATGCGCTACCCTTGATCACTATGCTTATGTACAGTGTATCAGCAAGAGAGGCATTTGTAGGATCTTCAAAGTATGAAGGAAGGAATTCAAGTTCACGATCTGCTTCAAATCCCACCTTGTTGTTGCGTCCAATATTATCTAGTTTTTCACCTCTTGTATGAGAATGCATGTAAATAGCATTATCAAGGAACACAAAGTTCATTGGGATGATTTGAGGGTAGCCATTTTCATCAATACTGGATATTCGTCCCACATGCTCCTCGTGCAAAAATTGTTTTACTCTTTGAAATGACCTAATCTGAAGAACTCCAACTAATTGCACAAACGTCATCCATCAAATAATATTATAAATCCATATCAAGATACAAATACACGTGTTTTAACTTGGAATGATCCTCAAGTTGAGTGCAAATCAATATCTAAACCATTAGAAAGAATTTAGGTGTTCTTTATCTAGTCGCCAGATTGTCTTTTCATAAAGTTTTTTTCTGCATTTTTCATCCTTGCCGATTCTGCTACATCATAAGCCATATCATATAGGTGATGAAGCTGCAAGTCAGTAGTTAGTTCGTCTTCTTTGGCGTCATCAATGTTGTTTTCTATATCAGATAACAAATCCTCATTGTCATCTAAAATTTTCATACATTTTTCAATATCATCGATAAAATCTGCATCATCCACACAAGATAAGAAAAACCACTGGGATTAAAGCATTATATTTTAAAAATGGATTGAAGGAATTTACAGTAAAATTATGAAAATATCATGAATTTCAGTACAAATCTAGCCCTTGAATCGATATACGTGATAAATTGCTTTAGAATCTTTGGATGTATACGTCCAGTTTTCCAATTCATTTGTAATGTCGATAAACATTTCTTGAACAGCAGGATGTAATCTATCAAATACGTCTTTACCCAACACAATCTGATTGGGTTGTGCAAGACCTTGTATTTTTGCAGCCATATTCATTGATGCCCCCAAAAGATCAACTAGCGAGCGGGTTTCATCAGAGCCATACTGGACTACAGTACTCGAACCAAAGTCAATTCCAATTTTGATTTGTAATTGAGGAAAAGCAGATTCATTTTTGGTCAAGATTTCATTTATTCCGTGGTTTACGACTTTGAGCATAGATTCTGCGCAGCCAGCTGCATCATCTGCAGCTTGAAGCTTGCTGCCCTTACCAACAAAATATCCTATAACTGCATCACCAGAAAATTTCAGTACAAAGCCTCCACATTGGCTAATTACATATGACATTTCTTGTACAAAGGAACTAATTATTACAGAAAGTTTTTCAGGTGGAAGACTAAGACTAAGCTTTGTTGAGCCAACTAGGTCAACGTAAATGACTGCCATCTCAACTTGTTCAAATACATGTTTGCGTAGAAAGTCTTCAGATGCATCAACGATTCTAGAATATTTGTACCCATGCTTTAGAGATTCAGATATACGATCTTGGACATTTTTTATGAGGGTTTCTGAATCCACCGTTTTATTTTCGGTCTTGCCTAACAACATGTCAATGATGCTATTTGAGTGAGAGATATTTGTAGGACTTGCCACTCTTTTGAATGGAAAAAAATTGATACTTATTGTTTTGGTATTTTGTAACAAGGGACAACCTTGAATCAGAATAATTGCAAGAAAGTTCATAAAATTATCAAATTTAACTGAAAAAACATAATTTTTAGTTCATTACAAAACAACAACAATTCACATACAGGAAAAAATAAAAGCAATCAATACAATACTTGTTTGTGGCTCTTGTTTGTTATCATGGAAATAATCCTCATGTGATTAACCAAGACAGGGCAGATTTGGTACTCAATGCCATTTCCGATTCTGAGAGAAGAAGAATAATCACATCAGTAAAGAATGACTTTAAAACTGCTCATCAGATATCAGAAGAAACTGGAATTCCCATTGGCACAACATATAGAAAGATAAGGGAATTGTATGAAAAGAATTTGCTTATTTCTTCAGGTAAAATCAATAGCCACGGTAGAAAAGAGTTTGCATATAAAAGCAAAATTCAGAGAATAGAGATGATTTTTGAAAACGATATTCTTGACATTAAAATATACACCAATTTACGTGATTGAATTTTAGATCAACAGAATATGAAAATTATTTGTGTTTTCAAGTTTAGGGATTTTAGAAAAAATCTATAGAAATTTTGTAAAGTGTCTATATTCATATATGGCACAATAGCATAAATTCATATTTATGAACAATGATCTTTAATACTAGTACACACTAAGAAATTTATGAAATCATCATACATTAAACAAGAACAAAACAAAGTAATTCTCTTGTCATGTGGATGCATAATTAAGGATCAAACTGCAGAATTAGAAAAAATGTGTAAGCAACATGAAGAAGCCTATTTTATGAGCTGAATAACCACATCTGGGAATTATATTCATAACAGTAGCGATTCCAAGCTCCAAACACTATAGATATTTGTCCTGAGAGTCAACGATTTGGTGAATCATTTTTCGATACACGTCAGCATAAAGAGTGTTTTTTAAGATTTCTTGCTCATTTTTGTTTTGGAGTGACTTACTAGAGATTTGGTCCATGTGAGAGTATGTGAGAACACATCAAAAAAGGACAAGGTATGAAAAGTTGACCTTTTGCAATACAAATTTTTGCAAAATTATAGAATGTAAAAAGATTTGAGGGATAACCTCATTGCTGGAATTTTTCTCGCAGATAAGGCATCACGTGGCTTGCAAACTTGTCAATAGAACCGAAATAGTTCTTGCCCCAGAATCTAATGACAAAGTGATTTACTCCTGCTTTGATGAATCTTTCAAAGGTTGGAATCATATCATCAGGAGTTCCAATGGCAGTAGATGAACGAGCAATGGCATCAGGTATTTTTGTAGCTGCCTCTCTCATCTTTACAATCCAATCTTGGTTGGACATTGAATATTCGGTAAAGTATTTGACAAAATCAAATCCTTCGATTTCTTTTAGTCCATGCACTCTCAACACCTCGGGTTTGAATAAGCTGACCTTTACTGCCTCTTTCATTTTAGCCCAAGACTCTTCTGCATCTTCTGAAAAGTAGACATCAATATCTAAGGCCATTTGGAAATTGTCCTTTTCCTCCTGGGTTCTATTGTGTTTGTCCATTGATGTGATTATTTGTTTTCTGTGATCCTCAAATAGTTCTGGAGTGTACCCTATTGGTAACCATCCTTCGCCAAGCTGTCCTGTAAGTTCAAGAGTTTTTTTACCTCCTGCAGCCATGTATGTTGGTGGATGGGGTTTCCTAATTGGAGGAGCTTGTAAACACGCTCCTTCTAATTTGTAATATTTTCCGTCATAATCCACAGTGTTGTCAGGTGTTGAACCGTATAGTGTTTTGATTAGTTGAATTTGTTCTGCCCATTTTGTAACAGGTTTTTCAAAAGGAATGCAGAATTCTTTGAGGTTTTGTGCTTCACCAGCCCCAATTCCCAAAATTGCTCTTCCTTTAGAAACTCTATCAAGAGTAATTGCTGCCAGTGCAATATTTGATGGATGCCTTCTGATTGCGTCAGTAACGCATGTTCCTAGTTCTACATTATTTGTAACTGCAGCAATTGCAGATAGCATAACCCATGGATCTAAAACTATGGCATTTTTCCATTGTGGGACGTTTGTGTGGTCCATATAGAAAATAGAGTCATAGCCAGTCTTGTCTGCAAGCATGCAGGCAGTAAGGATTTGATCTTCAGTATAACCTGCTCTTGCTACGTTTAAGCCGTTTTGGATTCCGAACTTTAATTTATTTTGAGTCATCTACCTTATCGATAAACTGTTAGAATAAAAAGTTTAGTTCAGTGGCTTATTTCGTAAAAATTTAAAAAAATAGAAAAAATGTGAAAAATGGTGTTTTTTAGAGATTGCCTGCTTTAATATCCTCAAGACATTTGACGACATCTTCCTTAGAGATAGGAATTGGATTCGGATCCAGATGACCTCGGTCAGTCATGACCACATCTGCCGCTTCAGAAACATCTGCTTTAAGCTCGAGTTTGTCAAAGCCCAGTTTTTCCATGCATTCCTTGAATCTATCATAGAAAATAGACTTGTTGTGCTTGTGTGCAACCGTGGTGCAAGAAGAGAGAGAGTATCCATGTGGAACTCCTTCATTTGAGAACACATATGACAATGCATGACCCAAGGTTGTGGAGCAGTTTCCAAATCCCATGCCAGACAGCATTGAACCATATGGATAGTTTTCGGGTTTGTCATTCATGATTGCATCATATAGGATTTCGAATGCTTGTTTACACAGTGTTCGCGTTAGGTCATTACCAAGTTTACTGTCATAACCTTCTGTAGCTTGAGCACAAGCGTCACAGACAGAATTCTTTATGACTTGATCAGGAGTTCCTTCCATAAAATATGAATCTACGACTGCCATGTCAGCTAGGAATCTATCTTCGCGCAGCAATTTCTTTTTTCCATCAAACTTTAGTACGCAATAAGTTGTCATTTCAGCTCCAGTTCCAAATGTGGTAGGAATTAGAATTTTTTCTTTTTTCATTTCAGGAGCAGCATATTTGACTACATCCATTGAGCTTCCACCGCCAAGTCCTATCAAGACTGAGGGATTTTTTTCCTTGTATTGTGAAATAACAGCATTTACATCTTCAATTGATGGTTCAGGCTTTACTTGGTCATACAGCATGTAATCCTTTATTCCCATTTTGCTAATCCATTTATCAGATAACGCAGGAGGAACAGTTGTCACAATTAGTGCATTTTTTGGATACTCTGTTTCACCAAGTGCATTTTTCCCAAAGTTGATAACTTTAGGAATACGTACTGTGTGCATAAATCAACAGCATCGTTGATTCTTATTATATCTTGCAGTGTAAGAAGCTGTATGTTTATAGAAAATTATGATGATCTTGCAACAACAAACAAGAAAAAACATGTTTTGGACATATTGGAATCAGGTTTGGGTGGTGCCAATCCAGATATAGTAGTTCCAAGATTTGTGACGCCTAAGAGGATCATGATCAATCATGAGAGTATTGAACTTGACAAGTTTTCCAATATTTACACAGTGGCCTTTGGAAAGGCAGGAGATACAATGACTAGGGCTTTAAACAAAATCATTCCAATAAAAAGCGGGATTATTGTCATACCAAAGGGCTCAAGATCCAAAATCAAGAGCAAAAAATTTCAGATTTTTAATTCAGGTCATCCTAAACCCAACAGTACAAGTGTAAAAGCAGCAAAAGAAGTTGTAAAGTTTGTTCAGAATCGAAAATCAGATGAACTTGTAATTTTTCTAGTTTCAGGAGGCAGTTCGGCCCTGATGGCAATTCCTGATGACATTACATTAGATGACAAAATTCACGTAACAGACTTACTTTTAAGATCAGGTGCAACTATACAAGAATTCAACTGTGTCAGAAAACACATCTCAAAAATAAAAGGGGGAAAATTAGTTGAGAATCTGAGATGTGATGCAGTAGGACTCATAATGTCAGATGTGGAAGGAGATGACTTGTCCGCAATTGCTTCGGGGATTACGTACATGGATAATACTACCTTTGAAGATGCTGAACGAATAATTCAAAAATATAACCTGACAAGAAAAATTTCTCCAGCAGTGCAGCAGAGAATCAGGCAAGGGGTTTTAGGGCACATTCCAGAAACCCCAAAAAAACCAGTAATTCCAAACATAATCATTGCAAACAACAAGAATTGTCTTGATGCGATGGAAGAACATTCCAAAAAATTAGGTTACAAAACAAAAAAGATCCAGGTTTACGGAAACATAAAGAATGCTGTAAAAAAGATCCTCGATGAAATTCCGGAAGAGAAAAACGAGTGTTTAATTTTTGGAGGAGAAACAACAGTAGAAGTATTAGGAAAAGGAAGCGGAGGGAGAAACCATGAAATGGTTTTACGAATTTTAAAAAATACACTACAGAGAAAAAATCTTGTCATTGCATCGATTGGTACAGATGGAATTGATGGTAATACTTTGTTTGCAGGGGCAATATCAGAAAATTTGAAAACTGATAGCGATACGATTAAAGAATTCTTAAAAAATAGCGATTCGGCTAGATTTTTTCAAAAAAAACAAAGTAACATAAAAACAGGTTTTACTCACTTCAATCTGATGGATATAGGAATAATACTTACTTAGATATCAGATTCTAGCAATACTTAGTCTTGATCTAGCAGTCATGCCAACAATTGAGATGACAGCTATGGTAAGTATTACTACGGCTATTGCTCCAAATTCGGGCACCACTACGCCATTAATCACTTCTACTTGAACACTGGCTTTAAGTTCCGAGGCATCTCCTTGCAGAGCAGTAACAGTATACGCCCCATCTTCTTTCCAGAGAGGACCACCAATTTTTACTTTGGTCGAGAAATCACCATTCGTATTTGGGGTGACTTGTGCCACAGTTATAAGATTTCCAGATGGTGAATAAAGTGTAAGACTCACATCGCGGCCAGTCCAAATTGTTTTACCCTTAATGTGGATTTCAGTATCACCAGCCATTGCATTTGAGACAATATACAAATCAGAACCAACTTTGTTTTCCTGAGAGGGTTTTGTATTCATTATTCCACCCAAAGTATTGTCACCCGATACGGTAAACTGGATTTTTGCAGAACCAGAAACTTGTTCGTGAGTTGCTACAACAGTATATGTACCCTCTTTGAAGCTAGGAATTGTCGGATGTATTAATCTCTTAAAAATACCATCATCGTCAAAACTAACTGTAGGTGAATATACTACTTCTCCGTCGGGTGCAGTAACGGTAAGCTTTACAGGTATGAATGATTGTACATCAGTTACTTTACCATAAACTAAAACGCTGTCAAGAGCATCAATATTGTTTTGGTTTGAGTCCAGTTGGATAGAAGGTTCTGCAAATGCAAATAACGGGGTTAATGAAACGGCAAGTAAAACAAACAGCACTATTTTGAGCACTTGTCTATTCCGTTAAGAGTGTATATGAAGTTTTATCCTCTTAGAGATTAAATTTTTAAGAATAGAACTAATTTGTCAAGACAAGCGGGTTTTCCGTCTGAAGTTTTTGTTTCCTCAATTTGGCAATTACCATGGCCAGTTGAGCTTCATGGATCTCATCGAGTGTTTCACACATGACATTTGTGCTGTACTAGACTACTTAATAATTACTAAGTATAACATACAAGAAAACGTAGAATTCTGTGAATTGACATTGAAAAAAGAATCGAAAAACAAGCCATTCAAATACGATGATTGTGTAATATCTGCATGTCCAAGACACATTCGTGTACAGAACCTAATTGCTTGTGTTCATGCCACAAAGAGACAAAATTTAGAAGGGGAAATATCAGGAATTAGATATGGAAATTGCTTATGTCCTTATTCATTGTGATCTAGGTTCAGAAGAGGAAATAATTAAGGAGATTATGAAAATAGCAGAGACAAAAGAAGTACGAGGGACATATGGAGTGTATGATATTTTTTGCAAAGTTCAATCAGAATCAAGAGAATCGTTAGATCAAATAATCACAAATAAAATACGAAAAATTCCAAAAATTCGTTCAACCATAACCTTACATTACATACCATCCCAAGGCGGCAAGTAATTATCAATCACTAAATCAACTTCCGGAGTTAATTATTTTATTTTAAAAGTATCCATAATGACATTAGTGAACATATAGTACTCTGATGTTGCAAGATAACTTTTTTGTAATTTATGGCATCTTTATCCTATAGGAGTTATTTTTCCATCAACAACATGAGTAAAACAACAGTTTGGACTTCTATTCCAACAGACAAGAGACAACTTGTTTTAATAGAACAAATAGGTATTAGATATAGATAGAAGAATGTTAGAAAAGCAATTTAATCCAGAATTGCTCTACAACAAGATAGTTCATTATTACATTGACAAGAAGGGATATTCAAAGGAGAAAGCAAACTCTATTGCGCAGTTAGTAATAAAGAGAGAAGCACTAAAAAGAATTTGTAAAAATCATAACTGTGGCCATTTTTCACATGACCACATTAGAAACACTGAAACCTGTCTTGCAACTAATTGTGAGTGTAGGAAATTTTTCAAGTGAAGTTATCCAGAGAGTTTTCAATTAAAGGCTGTGCGTTAATTCCCAATTTTCTAAGATGAGCTGCAAATTCGTTTACAAATCCATGAATGGTATAGACTTGCTCAGCTCCTGATTTAACAACCAAATCAATGAGGTCACTAAAATCACAATGATCACTTAAAGGAAAAGAATAATCAGTTCTTCTACCAAAAGCAAACTTTGTGGATTGTGCCCATCCGCTAAAACCAATTGTCACAGCACCATACTTGGACTTCATTTCATTGACAAATTCACTTTTAGATGAGGCCATAGGAGCAATCATGATCCAAGGTTTTTTGTCTAAGAGTCCCAGTTTTTGTGCTTCAGAATGGCCGATGCCATCGTTTAATGGGACTCCAAACTTTTTGTGCAAATCATTCATTTGTTTAATGGAGTCATGAAAGTAAAGTGGCCCCCAATGACCAAATAATTGTGTCAAGGTTTGTGCTTTACCTAACTGGTATCCCATTAGAATCACAGGGATTCCTTTCCCATACAGACTTGAAATTAGTTCATTTACATGTTTTTGAATGTCGGTGACTTGAGGAAAAGTAAATTCAGGCAATCCGAATGTGCATTCGGTAATCAATGTTTTACACTTTGGAATAGTTGCACCGGTAAGAAACCCGCGATTTCTTGTGCATATGTCCCCAGTATAGAATAAATCATGAAATAGTACTCCCTTAGCACCAAGAATGTGTCCGCTATCAATCAAAGTAAAGTCATCTAAACTTTGAACATGATTCTTCATTTTGACTCCTCTGAGACTGGCAATTTCTTGGGTCTCAATTGACGTCAGAATTGTTCCACCATTCTTGGAGGGAAGATGATCAGAATGAGCATGGGAAACAAAGTTAATTCCAGAATGAGCATTTTTTGGATCAAGATAAACCTGCATTTCTTCAGTTTCACATAAAATACCATTTTTCGTCATTCTTACTTGACAGGTCAACAAGAATGTGAAATGAGTATTTGATATAAATTAAAAGTTTGAACAATTTTAGCTAGGGAACAACATGAATTTTAACAGAAACAATTGTAAATTAAGTCACGTCAATAATATTTTGAGAGACTAGAAATTCAATTCCTTTTAAAAAATCTGAATCAGAGATACGTTCTTGCCCCCACCATTGAGCATTTGTCTTTATCCAGTTAGGAATTTTAGAAGATCCTTGTTCTGTAGGAGTTATGGATTTAGAAATTTTAATGATGTCTTCTTTTATTAAAAATTGGATTCCCTGAATAAATGATTTATCGTCAATTGTGTTTTCAGACCACCAGATTGCATTGTTCTTTATCCAAGAAGGAAGAACAGATCTTTTTGCATGTGTGGAATCTGATTCAAGCAGAATATCTTTAAACAGAAGTTTATCAAAATTTTTGTCATCTTTTCCAATCAAGACTATCTGAATTTTGTAGTGGCCATTCTTACTCAAATCAAAATACCCAGTATCCATTCCATTTGGAAGTTCAATGCCTAATCTGTTAGGATTGTTTCCGACATTGACATCTTCCCTGCCGGATGGGTCTGTTATTCCGTAGCCATACCTGATGTTTGGAACTATCAAGCCATCTTTGTCGAGAAAGACAATTTTAAAGTAAAGTCTATCATCTTTTGACTCGTGTGAAAATATTGCTTTGTATCCATTTTCAAAATCAATTTCTTTTTTTGTGATTGTAGAGCTTAGGTCTGGAGAAATTTGGATGTTTATTGTGTTGCTGGTTTTGTCGATTCGTTTCATGTCATTTTTATCCACAATGAAATGAATTGTGTTGTAATCTTTTTTTGAATATTCATCATAGCTAATGTTTTGTGATGAGATTTTTTGGTTATTGATTTTACCTACAAATTCAGAAACCCCCTCAAATGGAGGAAAATCTTTTGGGAATTCAAAATGGCTCTTCATGGTATCCATATGGTCATAATGGGACCAATCAATGTGGACCTCAGATACAAGAGAATTTGTAGGTTCATCAAAATAGATTCCAAGTAAGGACATGTTGAAACCTTTAGCAACCATAGAATATGGATTTCCATCAAAGTCAACTGGAAAGCGCTTGTAAGAAGGCACCAAGATAGATGTTTCAAAAACAATGTCTTCGGTAGTTTGGGTTTTAGGGTTTTTGGCACCAATTATCGATGTTTTTACTGTATACTCCCCACTTTTGTCAAAAACAGGTCCAATTATCACAGGTTTGCTAGAGGATGACGAGGTCAATGCATTAGGAACAATCGGATCACTTTCTCCACGGTATTTTGTGCATTTCCATAATTCCTTATTATCACAAATCGATTTGGGTTGAATCTTTACTTCAAGCAGACCATCTTTGTCAAAGAACATTTGGTTTGCAACAAGTTCTTCGCCAGAAAATATTTGAACACGGTATGTGGTGCTTTCAATGTTAGTGTTTGAATAAGAATCATAGAATCTGATTCTAAGATCAACACTAGAATTTTCTTCAGGGCTAAAATCAGAGGGGAATAAAGATGTGTTCACAGTAACTTGTTCATCACCAAAGCTTATTGGAGGAGCCTGCTGACCGCCATGATGTTGGGCAAATGCAAATGGAATCGACATAGACATCAGAATCAACAGGATAAAAAATTTCTTCACCCTAAACGCCTAAATGATGATGTATGTACAAGGATTTCAACTTTTCAATGATTTACTACACGATAAAACCACACACATTAATTGTAGCAGTAGAAAGTTAGGACGATTGCTAAGTTTAGGCATACTGATATCAGGTAGAGGTAGCAACATGGAGTCTATTTTAAAGGCAATAAAGACAAGAAAAATACCAATAAAACCAGCAGTCATAATTTCAAACAGGCCAGACGCAAAGGGACTGCAAATAGCCCAGAAACTAGGCGTAAGTACAGAGATTGTGGAAAGCAAAGGATTCAAGGGAGATAGATGGGATTATGATCAAAAAATCATCAAGGTGTTAACTAAGCACGGAGTGACTCCAAGAAATGGACTTGTTTGTCTTGCAGGATTTATGAGGATTATAAGTCCTGAATTTGTAGAAAAATACAAAAATAGAATAATCAACATTCATCCAGCACTTCTTCCGTCATTTCCAGGTACGGATGCACAAAAACAGGCAATAGAATATGGTTCAAAATATACAGGATGCACAGTTCATTTTGTAGATTCTGGAGTAGATACAGGACCAATAATTTTACAAGAAATAGTCAAAGTAAGGGATGATGACACAGAAGAAATTCTTTCAAAAAGAATTTTGGCAAAAGAACACAAGATTTATCCTGAAGCAGTGAGGCTGTTTGCGGAAAAAAGGATTAAAGTTTATGGAAGAAAAACAGTGATAAACTAATTGTCTGGGCCGCCAAAAAAATACAGTACCACAAGTTCCTCAGAGTTGCTATGAAAATGATGCGGAGTGTCTTTTCTTACATAGTACATTAGTTTAGGAGACACAACATGATCATTATTATTAATTCTTAGAAAACCATTTCCGGTCAATACATAATAAACTTCATCATTTTCGTGAGGTTCTTGAGTATCTTCTTCACCAGGTTTCAGAACCAAAACGCCGGCTGCGAGGGATTCTTTGTTAATAAAAGTATGAAAATAATTTTTACCGTCTCTAACTCTTTTGACATACCTATCAATGTCAAAATCAATCTTCATGTTTTACTCTGAAACGACATTGTAGAATTTTGGAGATGGAGGTTCTGCCATAAAAGATGAGGCCTTGGTGTGAAGTTGCTCATGTTCTGGACTTTGGTGCATTTTTCCAAATTTTTCTAGGCTTTCAAATTCAACGAGGACTCTATGTTGTCCGTCTTTTGTCTCCAACAGACGTCTTGAAACAAATCCATCGAACTTTGATACGACCTTGTTTGCCTCTGAGAACCATGCCTTAAAGTCCTCAAGGGATTCAGGTCTTATTTTTACATCAGACACTACTACAAACATAGTTACCGTGAAATATAGTCACATAATTGCTTTTCCCATATTTCAAGAATTAAATATCAACAAAGAAGGAATGTTTTCTATGTCAGGTATAAAAATAGATGGCCTTGCCATAGCTCAATCAGTGAAAGAACGAGTGAAACTGGCAGTAGTAGAGCTCAAAAATCAAGAAATCAATCCATGTCTTGCTACAATTTTAGTTGGAGATAACCCAGCTTCATCAACATATGTCAGAAACAAGCATAGGGCTTGTGAAGAAGTAGGAATACTTACCAAAGATCATAAACTTGCCAAGGACATTACCCAACAAGAGTTAAACGAAATTATTGCAGATTTAAATGAGGATGTAACGGTTCACGGGATACTTGTTCAACTACCTCTGCCCCCACAACTAGATGAGTTTACTATAACATCAAGGATTTCGCCTCTAAAAGACGTAGACGGTCTGACACCGCACAATGTAGGGTTATTGGCAATGAAAAAGGCAGCACTTGTTGCATGCACACCATCGGGAATAATGGAGATGTTTGATTATCATGCAATTGACTTGGAAGGAAAAAATGTTGTTTTGATTAATCGAAGTAATTTGGTAGGGAAACCACTGTATCACCTGCTCTTGGAAAGAAACGCAACTGTAATTACGTGTCATTCAAAAACGAAAAATCTAAAAAAATTTTGTCTAGAGTCAGACATAATCATCACCGCGGTAGGGGACAGGAATCGATTCGTATTGACTCCAGATATGGTTTCAGAGGGGGCAATAGTGATAGATGTGGCAATATCAAGATACAAAGAGAAACTGGTCGGGGACGCAGATTATGAGGAAATAATCAAAAAAGCATCATATGCTACACCAGTTCCAGGAGGTGTCGGGCCCATGACAGTTGCCATGTTATTGAAGAATACTGTAACAGCAGCATCTCTGAGCAGGGAAATTGCAAGATAAACTGAACAGAGCATCTCTAAGGAAGATGTTTTTGGAAAAACGAGACAACACATCTTTTGATCTTATGGAGATTTCAAGTAAACAAATCCAAAAAAGATTGAAGAAAATAAATACATTTAGAGATGCGATGAAAATTGCCGCATACTACCCGATAGGAAGCGAGGTGATGACACAAAACATAATCCAAGAGATGCTAAGCAAAAACAAGGAAGTTTTTTTGCCCAAAGTCATTGGAGCAGATATTGAATTTAGGAAGATTACAGAGTTTGCAGATCTTGAAATAGGAAGTTTCGATATTTTGGAGCCCAAACCAGAGTGTGTTCTAGGAAAAAATTTTGATGTAATGTTAGTTCCAACAGTGGGAATTTCGGAGAAAGGAGTACGGTTGGGCTATGGTCATGGTTATTACGACAGGTTTTTGGCCAAAAACAAAATAACGACAATCTCACTGGTACTGGAAAAACAAATTGTAAAAAATATTCCAAAGTCGGAACATGATGTTCTGATAGACTGGATAGTCACAGAAGATAGAGTTTTGGAAGTTTCAAAGATAAGATAGCCCCTTCTTGCCGATGTCTGTTCTGAAATACTTGTGAGGCCATTGGATTCCCTCCGTAGCACTATAGGCATTTGATATAGCAGATTGTAGAGAATTTCCAAGTGCAGTAACGCCCAATACTCGTCCTCCGTTGGAAATTATTTTTCCATCATGAATTTTTGTTCCAGCATGGAACACAATTGTGTTTTCCAATGTAAGATCAAGGCCTGATATCTCCTCGCTTTTTGGGTACGAATCAGGATATCCATCAGATGCTAATACAACACATACTGCGGATTGTTCTTTCCAATTTGGTGCAGGCATTGATGACAGGGTTCCTTCTACACCCGCTTTTAGGTATTCATACAAGTCAAAATCCATTCTCATTATGATGGGCTGGCATTCAGGATCCCCCATGCGTACATTATACTCGAGAACATAGGGTTGGCCATCTCGAATCATTATACCTGCATAAAGAAACCCTTGGAAAGGAAAACCCTCACTTTTCATTGCGTTAATAGTTTTATCGATAATTTTTTCTTGTATTGTTTTTGCAAGTGTATTATTTATGACAGGAGTTGGTGAATATGCTCCCATTCCACCTGTGTTTGGTCCTGTATCACCATCAAAAATTCTTTTGTGATCTTGGCTTGAGGCCATCGGAATAGCTATGTTCCCATCAGATAATGCAATGAATGATGCCTCAATTCCATCGATTCTTTCTTCAATTATTATCTGGTTGCCTGCATCACCAAATGTTTTTTTTACAAGAATGGTATCGATTGCTGCAATTGCTTCATCGGTGGAGTTACATACAATTACACCCTTGCCTGCAGCAAGACCATCCGCCTTTACCACCACGTTATAGTTAATCGAACTTACAAACTCCTTTGCTTTTTTTGGATCATCAAATACCTCAAATCTGGCGGTTGGAATCTCATTGCGTTTCATGAAGTTTTTTGCCCAGATCTTGCTTGATTCAAGTTGAGCAGCCTTTTTTGTTGGACCAAAAATTTTAAGATTCATTTTGTTAAATTTGTCAACAATTCCTGCTGCCAAGGGAGCTTCGGGGCCCACAACAGTAAAGCAATCATTGTTCCTTGCAAAATCGGCCAAACCATCTATGTCATCAGATTCTATAGAGATGTTGTTTTGTGTACCTCCATTTCCGGGTGCAGTGAAGACCTTGTTAACTTTAGGACTTTGTGATAGCTTCCAAGACAGAGCATGCTCTCTACCGCCAGAGCCTACCACAAGAATATTCATCAATAGAACAACACCTTTTTTCAAATATATATTCCAAGGTATTAATTTGGAAAAATTCATCTGAAGTTTTTACGTTTTTTGTTATTTGTAAAGAATAGATTTCAATCAAAAACGCTGCAATTCAATTTAGCTTTATAATGCCACATCTTTATCCAACTTTGATGGAGTTTCTTTCCAAATTTGATGCGAAGGAGATTGAAAGAAATGTAAAGAAATACTTTTCTTCAATAGACATAGAAAAACTGATCTTTGAATCAGATAAACAGCAAGAGATTACCTTTATCGAGGGACCTCCTACAATGAATGGAATTCCCCATGCAGGGCACTTGAGAGGAAGAGTCATCAAAGATTTGTGGTACAGGTACAACACACTTCAAGGAAAAAAAATCAGGTTTAATGGTGGATGGGATACGCAAGGTCTTCCAGTAGAGCTGCAGGCCGAAAAAGAGCTTGGAGTAACAGAAGGGAAATCAGAAGTGATTGAAAAGGTAGGAATTGAAAAATTAGTAAACAAGTGTAAGACACTTGTAAAGAAATTCAATTCAACTTGGATCGAAGTTGATAATTTGTTAGGGATGTCGTTTAATCACGAAAAGGCGTATTGGACATACAGAGACAAGTATATCGAACGAGAATGGCACATACTCAAAAAGGCATATGAAAATGGGATTTTAGAAGAGGATTTTACAGTCATTGCATACTGCCCAAGCTGCCAGACATCACTTAGCCATGCGGAAGTAAATCAGGGCTATGAAGAGGTAAAAGATCCATCATTATACTACAAGGTAAAACTCCGAGACGAAGATGCATTTTTGGTTGTATGGACAACAATGCCGTTTACACTTGTTACCGATGCAATGGTTGGCCTGCATCCATCAGAAGAGTACGCGTATGTTAGAATTGATAATGAGACATGGATAATTGGAAAGACTAGGTTGGAAGAATTTTTGCAGGAGTTAAAAATTAAAGAGTATGAGGTTGAAAAAACAGTAAAAGGCTCAGAGTTTGAGGGAAAAAAATACATTCATCCACTTTTGAATTTGATTCCAGATCTAGAAGAATGTTCAAGAGAGACAAATTTTCATGTTGCAGTTGCTGAAGAATTTGTAGATGCGACAGCAGGAAGTGGATTAGTTCACTTGTCTCCTGCAAACGGAGAAGAAGACATCAATATTGCAAACAAGAGAAACGTCAAAATTTTTAGTCCAATAAATGATCAGGTGAGATTTACATCGCAAGCTGGAAAGTATGAAGGCATGTTTGTCAGGGATGCAGACAGGATAATAGTAGAGGACCTGAGGGAATGCAATGCATTAGTAAAAATTGGCAAAATAAAACACAAGTATCCGCTTTGTTGGAGGTCACATCATCCCATAGTATGGCTTGCAAGAAAGGGGTGGTTTTACAAGCTGGATAGACTAGAAGAGAAGGCGATAAAGGCAGCAGAGAGCGTAGAGTATTTTTTTGAGCAACCCAAAAACAGGTTCTTGGGAATCATCAAGGAAAAGCACCCTTGGTGCATATCCAGAGAGAGGTTTTGGGGATGCCCGTTGCCCGTATGGGTTTGCGATGAATGTGGAAAACAAAGTTGGTTTTTTTCAAGAAATGAGATTGTAGAGTCCGCAACAGACTTGCCAGATGGTCCTGATTTTGAGTTGCATCGTCCATGGATAGACAAGATAGTACTAAGGTGCAAGCATTGCTCCAGTACAAAGACAAGGAGGGAAGAGTATGTGCTGGACACTTGGCACAATAGCGGAGCTGCACCATACTCATCGCTCTCAGATGAAGAGTACAACACAAGCATTCCTGCTCCATTTTTCACAGAAGGTATAGACCAAACAAGAGGATGGGCATACACGCTATTGATTGAAAATGTAATTCTAAACAACGGACCTATTCCCCCTTACAAGTCATTTTTGTTTCAAGGACATGTCCTTGATGAAAAGGGCGGCAAAATGAGCAAAAGCCTTGGAAACGTGATTGACGGTAAGGAGTTACTTGAAAAATATCCGGTAGATCTGGTGAGATTTTATTTTATTTGGAAGGCAAGCCCGATTGAACCCCTAAGTTTTAGCACCGATGAATTGATGTCAAGGCCCTATCAGGTCATCAATACATTGTTTAACTTGCATCTGTACTTCAACCAGAACAGCAAATTTGACAACTTTGACGAATCAAAAACAGTATCATGGGCAAAGAGCAACTCACTATTATCACCTCCAGATATATGGATACTGTCAAAACTCCAAAAATTGGTTCAAAAGGTAACAGACAGAAATCAGATATGCAAATTTCATGAAGCGGCAAGAGCATTGGATGAATTTATCATAAATAACCTAAGCCAGGCATACATTCCAATCACCAGAGGCGAACTATGGGATGAAAGCGACGAGAAAAAAGACAGAAGACTTGCAATCTATGCAGTGTTGTATAAAGTCATCAAAACTCTGAATATTTTGATTCATCCACTATGTCCGTTTACAAGCGAGTTTCTTTACCAGACCGTAACGGGTGGAAAAAAGAGCATCCTTCTTGAAAAATGGCCACAATACCAAGAGTCACTTGTAAATGAGAGTGTTGAGGAGGCGTTTGATATTCTGCAAGATGTTGTCTCAATTTCTGCTGCAGCAAGAATGAAAGGAAAGCTAAAGAGAAGATGGCCGTTGAATAAGGCACTGATTTGTGTGAAAAATGGTCAAAAACAAAAACTAGAATCTCTCTCTGAGCTGTTGTTAACCCAATTAAATGTTGAAGAGATTGAGATAACAGAGATGCAAGAAAAATCAGGATTAAAGCAGATACTCGAACTTAAAGAGAGAAGACTTCCCGTAAACCCCATTGTCGAACTAGACAGAAAGAAGATAGGTCCAAAAGCAAAGCAACACATGGGAAAACTTGTCAATATTTTTTCAGAAACAGATTCTGAAAAAATAATTGCGGAACTGCAGAAAGAATCAAGATATGACATTATTATAGATGATGAGAAAATTTCACTGGACATGGAAGATTTTGTGATAGACTTTGATGCAAAAGAAGAGTTTGCAGTAGCAAAAAGAGATGAGTGTATTGTCTTTATCTCCACTGCAAGAAACAAGGAGATGATGGTCAGGGGATTGATCAAAGACATTGCTCGAAGATTGCAAACACTCAGAAAAGAAAGAGGATATAACCCGACAGAGGTTTTAGATGTTGCATCCATTATTGGCTTAGATGAGGAATCACTAGAAATGGTCAAGGAGAAGGCAAAGGACCTCGCTTTCTTGGTAAGAGTAAGACAAGTAAGTTTTGAGCAGACGTGCAAAGAATACAAAGAGGATGACATTGATGGCCAAAAAATCAGAATATCAGTAGAGTAAGAAAGGAAATGGGTGCAATGCATTCAAACATTTTATCTATTATGCATCACATGTCCAGGCATATTTCCAGAGGGAAAAATAGTGGTCCCCAATGCTATTTTCCCGACCCTCTGGAAATTGATTTTATCTCCACAAGACCAAAACAAACTTTTTATTCCAAACATGGATTGCAACCACAATGTCAGACTCTAAACCACATCATGTCGTAGGAGTAGAGTTTCTCAAGAAAAACGGACTGGATGTAGACCAATTGATAAAAGAATTGGTAACCAATGCATCTGTCGAGTTTGTAGCATACTACTACTTTACAAATCTCAGATCATTCTGTACAGGAATGGAAGGAGAGGGAATCAAAGGAGTGATTGAAGATGCAAGGCTTGAGGATTTGAGTCATTTTGAATCATGCATTGACAGGATATTCCAACTTGGAGGAGAGTTTCCAAAAGACATCATAGACTTCTGCAAGCAGGCTGGCGCTGATTTTTTGCAGTCAGACAAGAGCACCACTCTAAAAGAGATTTTAGAAAAGTGTTTGAAAGCAGAACAAGGAGCCATAATTAATTGGAACAAAATATGCCAAATGACTCATGGTAAGGATCCTATGACATATGAAATTGCAGCAAACATTCTTGCTGAAGAAATAGAACACGAATCTTGGTTCTTGGAATTACTAGACGGCAGACCATCAGGACATATGAGAAGAAGATATTCTGGTGAGCGACCACATACTAGCAAGCATTCCAGATCCCTGGATAGCCTGTAACTTCTTTTTTCTTATTTTTAGTCAAAACTTTGAATGTAAAATGAACAAACTAGCTAGCTTTTAGCGAAACTTGTATAATAAATAGAAAAAACAACAATAAGATACAATGGTAAAACAGATTAGTCTGGACTCTTGGCAAATTCAACACATGACGGAGTTGTTAAGAAAAGGTTCTGATTATGTGACGAAAACAAACAAGCCTATAATCCTGTACAGGCAAACACTTGAAGAGGAGGACGAGTCATATGAGGAGATTGTGTGCAGCTTAACCAAAGGTTATGTCATTGAGCAACTAGTTGTTTCTGGAGGAGTCTTGGTTCCTAGCTTTCATCAGCAGTTTGTGTTCACCATTGAAGATTTTCCGCAGCAATTACTTCGAAAGAGCCGCGATCGGTTTTTGCAGGTAATTGATTTTCTGGAAAAACTAGAGTAACTCATAGTTAATAAATGCCGTAATTTGCATGAATTTTGCATGCGATTATTAGAATTTCAAGCAAAGGAATTATTTAGAG
>JAGQHF010000012.1 GCA_020431985.1 Nitrosarchaeum sp.
TAAAAAGGTACGGCAGCACAATTTTGAGATTCTCTCCCAGCTACGGTTCTGGCGAAATTCCTCTTATTCCAAGAGCGCTTCTTATTGACTTGGACCCAAGGGCCGCTAACCTGATTCTTCAATCATACCCTGATCTTTTTTCATTGCGTGAAAAACATGTAATACATGGCGCAGGCGGCGCGGCGAGAAACTGGGCCGAAGGAAGAACAAGATTTGGCCAGGAGATGGAGTCAAAGATTGATATCAAAAAGCAACTCTCTTCTCTTTCACCAGAGAAGGTTCGAGGGTATACGGTTCCATTTGCATTGGGTGGCGGAACCGGAAGTTCCTTTGCAAGTTCTTTTATCAAGTTTGTAAAGACTGATTCCCAAGATCCGACAACTGTCGCAACGTTTGGGTTGCTGCCGGAGTTTGGCTGGGACCCTGTAATATTCGAGTCAGCTGCACTTAACATTGTCATGAACCTAGAATACCAGATAAAATACAGCGACTGCTCTGTCTTGTTATCCAACAAGATACTCCGACAGTTATCACACGTACATGAAAAAAAGATACAGAAAATCCCTTCCATAATAGATGATCTTCCAAAGGAGCACGAGGTGGGCTGGAAAGACTACAAGGGAATGAACCTGATTGCGGCAAATGCCATCTCCATGTTTACGGCCTCTTTTGCAAGGGAAACAGAGTGGGACATGTCCAACTATCGTACATGGCTTACAACAAAACGACCGAAATTTGCAATTCCCTGGGTGGTCCCTGTAATTCCAGAAGAGTCACAGTGGGGCAGGGATCTCTTGGGAGGAAAGTCAAACACAATGGAGAGCATTATTGCAAAAATCGGCAAAAAAGAAGATGCCCTTTTGTTTGACATTGATGAAAACGATATCAGAAACAGTGGCGGTCCAAAAGACTCTTGCTGTGTGCTGGTAAAGATACAAGGGCAATTTGACATCAAGGAACGCGAGGCACTAAAGCAGATAATCAAGGACAAATTCAACGTCCAAGAGTCAAGGATGATCTTTGTAAAGATACCAATAATGGACGGCGAGCCTGCAAACATCACGATACTGCTAAACACCAAGGCCATAGGCCCCAAGATACTGGAGATAGTATCAGAAGCAGAAGAGTCTTGGAATGCATACAAGGACGAGTATGGCAGATGGGGTCTATCAACTGAGGAGTTCAAGCAAGGGTTGATGGACGTAGTGCACCAGTTTAGCTAGGGGGGAAATTAGCATGTCTGATTTTAATTCCCTTGAAACCCTTGCCATAAAAATACAGGAAAACAGAAGAACCCTAAAGTCAATAGATGCGTCACTTGCAGACGTCAACCTGAGATTGCACGATATCCCGCTACAACGGTCTACAGAATCCACGTTTGCCAAAATGATTGGAATCACGTATGATGATAGGTTTACCGAGCTTGAAACTGTGCAAAAAGAACTAAACATCCAGCTAAAGGAGGTCGAACAACTAATCGACAAACAAACTGAAGACTTTCTGTCTACCATCACGTCAGAAAACATGGTGATTCCATTAGATACAGAGCCTGTAGTACAGGATGGAAAAACAATCTACAGATACAGGGATGAGAAAAAGTTTGAAAATGTCTTTGTCATTCTAAGTGAACTGTTGGGACTCAGCTCTCCTATAGTTGTAAAAGACGTGCTGCTTTCACCAACCGAGATAGTTATTGCAGAAAAAGACGAGTTTGATGCAAAACAGAAGTTTATCAGCACGTTTAGCGAGATCCAAAACACACTCCTTATCAAAAAACGCAACTAATCTCCATTATTCATGTCACGGATTGTTTGGAATGGCAATCCAAAATGGCATGTCTCCAGTTTGAATCCTCTCTTTGATTTTCAGAGTTTCCGAATCTATGATTACAATCTCATCTGTCTTTGTAATGCCAACATAGACTAGTGAGCCGTCTTTGCTTGCACGTACTCCGTGTGGTCCATCTCCGACATCAATCTGTTTTATCAATTCTAAGGAATCCGCATCAATTACGTTTACCTTGTCTGAGCCAATTCCTGACACATAGATGCGTGTCCCATCATTTGTAACATCAATACCATGATGGCCTGCACTTACCTCTATCCTCTTGATTATTTTTTTGGCATCTATGTCAATCACTGCCACATCGCTTGTCCCAATGTTTGCAACGTAGAGATACTTGCCATCCGGAGACAGGTCGAGATTATGTGGCATCTTTTCAACTGTAATTAATTCTGTCACTTTTAGATTGGCTACATCAACCACTGCAATCTTGTCTTCTCCTTGCAGTGTCACATAAGCAGTACTTCCATCCAAATCAAATCTGATGTTGTGAGGCATCTGCCCTACTTTGAATTCCTTTTCAACTGCAAGGGCATTCATGTCAATGACGCTAATGGTTCCAGCTGCCTCGTTTGCAACAAAGGCAATTTTTCCATCGGGGTGAATTTTGTTTCCCTTTGGTGTATGGCCAACTGGTACGGTCGTAGTTTTATCTGATTCAAATACATACACTACATCAGAGCCACTACTAGTCGCCAAAACCACCGACTTGTCATTTTTGACATCAAGATATGTCATGGTGGGACCTGCATCAAATCTCACACTGTCAAGCGTTCCCACTTGGTTGTCTCCCTGCAATGTAAAAAATACCTCTTCATCCTCCTGCACACTGGCATGTGCTAGTTTTGCTTCTCCAAAATGAACACCAAAAGGCTGGCAGTATATCACAACTGTATCGTATCTTTGCCAATCCGTATTTTCTAGCAGATAATTCTGGTTTCCTTTGTTTCCTTTTAGCTTTTCAAGATGGATGCCGTTTTTCACATCTCCATTATTTGTAAGATACACCCGCAGGTCAGGACCGTTTGTAACGTAAAAGTCCTCAAATCTCAGATATGTTGAATTGGCAACATCAAGAATCTTGGCAATGCCGGAAGATTCGTGACCTGCCACTCCTTGAAATTCTCCTATCTTCAGGACTTGAATTTTATCTGAACTGTCCATGTCTTCAGAGACTTTGGTTGTTATTGAAGCGGCCTTTGTCATTATCATTTCTTGTACCTTAGATGACATGGAATCTACAATCGGTTGCCGTGCAGAATTATCCATGTCTACGAATTTTTCAAACGTCAATCCTTGTTCAATAGCGTTTAGTTCGTTTGGCAGGGATTCATCAACGCTTGTTTCATAAAATAATGGACCTGCAAGTCCGCCTGATATGGCAACTATCACTCCGATGATTATGGCAATCCATCTGCCCTTTTTCATACTGCCAAGACAACGAGGATGATTATAGATTTTAGGGTGTCTTTATTGCAGTGACTTCTTTTGTGAAACAACTTTTGCTAGTTCAGGTTATCTGCAAAAAATGTCAGTGTCTTTTGCCATGCGTCCCTGGATTCTTCTGGCGCATATCTGTCTCCAGAGGGATTTGCAAATGCATGGTTTACTCCCGGATATATGGTGATGTCGTTTTCAACTCCAACGGTGTTCAAAGACGCCTCAAACTCGTTTACCTTTTCTGGAGGTATGCCGTTATCTAGTCCCGCAAATATTCCAAGAATCGGCCAGGTGATCTTTGATAGTTCTTCAGTGTCAGTTACCAGCTGTCCATAGTAAATTACAGTTGCATCCATGTCTGAATTATTTAGCGCCAAGTTGAGTGATTGCCCGCCACCAAAACACCAACCAATCGAACCCATGGTATGTGGGGAATAATTCTCTTCCAAGTATGACACTGCAGCATTCATGTTTTCAGTCCATTGTGACTGCTCAAAGGAGCTTAGCAGCTGTCGTGCCTCATCCGTGGTTGTACCTACTTTACCATCATACAGATCTACTGCAAAGACAACATATCCATATGACGCCAATTTCTCTGCCATCTGCTTTATGTTCTCATTTAGGCCCCACCACTCATGAATCATTATTATTCCGGGATACTGTCCATCTGCGCTGGGTCTTGCCAGGTATCCATTTGAATTCTTGTAATAGCTTACATTCTCTGTTATAACATCATAGTCTCCCATTGCAAATATCTCGGAATTGTTGTTTTCACTTTTCTCATAGTCTGGCAAGACATGGATTGCCCATCCTCTCTCGATTAGCTTTGCCACCGATGAAGGCTTTATGCAGGAAGGCTGCCCGTTTGAGGATTTTAACACCAACTCGAGGCCCTCAGTACATGTTACTTTGGAAGGTTCTGTCCCCTCTTGAATCTGTTTTAGGGGCGGCGGAAAATATGCAATTCCATATGAATAGTCAGATATGTACGTGGAAGAAATTAATCCTGAAATCATAAGCATAATAAAAAACGCATTCTTCACGGCTCTAGTTTTTCATCAGGGTATTTTACTTTTGAGTATGACTCATGAAAAAAACTTACAAGGATGATTCCTGGGCCTTTCGTTCTTTGTTAGGGCATGACTTTCCCTCATGTTCTCCATCCTTGTATTGCTCTTCACCGTCAGGCATTGCATCCGAGGTTTGCGCTACAGCTACATCTACAGGTGATGCAATAGCAAACACTGCTGCTAAAACCACTACAGCGGCCAAAGCCATGACTGCTTTATTCATATTCATGTTTGTCTGTCTTGAAATTTAAGCATTGTTCATAATTTGCTTAGAATGGGTTTTATCTGAAAAGAAACAACCGTGTACATGGCAGAAGCAGCTATAAGGCAACTAATCCTTCATGATGTGGCTCATTTTGGAGTACGCGTAACGGTTGGACTGATCTTTGTCATGCACTCATTAGGTAAATTCGATCCAGGATTTGCTGGATTTATCACAAAACAAGGACTTCCTCCCGAAATGCAGATTCCAATTGCACTTACAGAGTTTATTCCAGGCATATTGCTGATAATTGGAGGATTGACCAGAATATCTGCTTCATTACTCTCAATTGTTATGTTGGGCGCAATTTTTATGGTGAAAGGAGCTCAAAATCTAACTGGACAGGGTGGAGTTGAACTTGAACTCTTGCTGTTATCCGTGTTGCTTGTAATTATTGTGATAGGTCCGGGCAGAATCTCTATATCTCACATTCTAAAAAAAGTTCCAAGACTGTTACACTGATGCCTAAAATGCTGTAATGCTGACAAATCATACGTTAATCTTTTAAGCAAAGTTGACTAACTATACTTGGAATTCATGCGGGTAGGAGTCATCTAACCGTTTAACCGACCATAACTTTCCAGAGGTTCGGGCGATTTGGCCCGTTCCTTTAGTTTTACAATCATGTAAAAGCATTCAATCCCGTTCTAGGTAAATGTGATAAATATCATCATGTATCCTCAAACTTTTCGAGCACAAGACAATTACCGCATATGGAAATCGATCTTGGAAACCATCCTTCACATTAAATATGAAACTCTATCTAGCGCAAACAATGAAGAAAACAACCATTGCAGCAATCACAACAATAGCAGTATTGCTTGTTGCAACAACGACAGTTCCTGTAGGCTTTATACAGACAGCTGATGCAGCAAAGGCTTCGGGTGTTAAAACCTCACAGTATGGTCAAGAAACCAAGAACAAGGTATGCGGTGACAGACTCTGCTCAGAAATTCCATCTGCAGAGAGACAAACTATTAGGGAAAAAATCATCACAAGAGATACCATACCACAATCAAGTCTAAATGACATTATGGACAGGATGAACAAAGTACATGAAAAACATCAAACACAAATGATGCAAATGTGGGCTACAATGACTAGCCAAGAACAATCTCAGATGATTCAACACATGAGCGAAATGATCGAAGAAATGGAATCAATGGGCATGAATGAACATATGAGTATGATGAAAGAAATGATGGGTGATAAAACACACATCGAAATGCCAAGCGACATGATGAAAAATCAACAACACGTGATTCATGACGGTCAAACCATGAAGGTACAAATGACACCAACTTACAACGAACAGCTAAATCCAAGGCAAATTGATTATCCAAACGTTCTGGGTTTCAATGATTTACACATACATGCAAATCGACACCTTGATCCAGAGAGATCACTTGGACCTGTAGACCATCTTTTGCAGACCATAGTTCATCATCACTGCAAAGTCTATGATGACATGACCGCAGCTTGTTTGTTATATCCATACGGAATGACTGATCAAGATAAGCCCTATGGCATAGAATACGTAATTACCACTGACCAGTACAACGAACTTCCAGACGAGGAAAAACATTACTGGCACTATCACAAAACCGAGTTTCCAAGAGCAGATGCAACATTTCCAGATCTTACAGATGAGGAACTAGAAACAATTCTTCCTGTTTTGGATGAGACATATGGTAAAGTGTTCTATTTTTGGAGCTATGGTGATGCATATCCAATTGGGGAACCATACATACTAGTAGTTCAGGATCTTCCTGATCACTAATCCTTTTTGTTTTACAATTCATGGACTCTACTAGTCATTGGAATGTTGCACTCTTTTACGACATCTAAGAGAGATCTTGGAGTCTAAATTTCATTTACAGCTACGCTATTGTCAATTTGTTTTACACAGATTCTAATTTATCTTAGCATACTTGTGAAATAACAATGAAAGCAAAATTTGCAACAGTATGTGTATCTTGTGGTGATAAGATCAGCCCTGGCAAAGAAATTGCAAAAAACAAAGATGAGAAATGGGTTCACAAGCACTGCGTAGATGATTCTGAGGGTCTTCCCTAGAAATTAATATGCTGACTCTCTAGTATATCTGAAAATCTTTTTGATCACGATAAATCCAATCAATGTTGTTCTTTGGACCCTGAGACGAAATGAAAGAGATGTAGTGAATCTCTATAGTACTTTATCACCTGTAATGCAGCTTGCTTCTGGCGGTTCCATGTTGAATTTTGGAATGTGGTCTGAAAAATGCAATGAACCTCTAATGGCACAAAATAATCTGTGCTCCTTTTTTGGTACCATGTCTGAATTAAACACTGCAAAACATGTGGTCGATGTTGGAAGTGGGCTTGCCGCTCCTGCAACACTCTGGCAGAATCAATATCCTGATTTGAATATATGCTGCGTGAATATCAATCACAAACAGCTTGTCCATTCAAAATCGCAAACTCGTGCAGCCCTCCTAAATTCTTCTTCCACCAAACTTCCCTTGATGGATAACTCTGCTGATCGTGTGCTTGCACTGGAGTCTGCCCAACATTTCAAGCCTTTTGATGATTTTTTGGCAGAGTCAAAACGTATTTTGAAAAAAACAGGCCTATTATGCATGGCAATTCCTGTGACGCGAAAAACCTCGTCATTCAAGAATTTGGGGATCTTAAAATTTACTTGGTCTTCTGAACATTATTCATTAGAATATGTAAAAGACTCTGTAATGTCCTCTGGATTTAAAATATTACATGAATCTCTAATTGGCTCCAGTGTGTATGATCCTCTTGCAAATTATTACATCCAAAATAGATCTACGTTAAAAAAATTAATACTAAAAAAATATCCGCCGTATGTAGAGGCTATTCTCTACAAATCAATTTTAAAGATGTTGGATGCCTCAACAAAAAACGCTATTGATTACGTTCTTTTGAAATGCAGACCTATGTGATTTTGACTTGCAAGTTTTCATAATTCTAGTCTGACAAAACGAATTAACTACGTTTTTATTTTCATTTGAAGTCTTACAGATTGATGTCAGAAAATAATAATTCTAAACTACAACTTTATGATAAAAAATGTAAACAACTTTTGCAAGAACCGGAAATAAGGTTTGCAGGCATTGTAGACCAAGACGGGAATCTTGTAAGTGGTGGTTTCAAGGAAGGTATTTCACCGCATGAAGGTGACGAAACTCGTTTGCAGAATTTTCTAGAATTTGTCTCTAAAGCATCAATTCGAAAGGAATACGATCAGAGTCTAGGGCCAATCAACTATCTTGCCGCTAGACGAGACAAAGCAGTTCTTGTAAGTTTTCCCTTTCCTATAACTCAGATTTTGCTGCTGATTTCAGCTGAACCTACAGTAAATATCGAAAATCTCGCACGTAGAGTAGTTGAGATTTTCACTGATGTCAATTAACATAAATGCAAAATTTTATCAATCCCTGAACACATACTGCTATCTAGATAATATGCATAAACCATCCTTGGTATTTGCTTTTTTTATACTCTCAACAACTCTTGTCTCTGCCAGTGCATCTGTACAGGATTTCTCCACTGACAAGCCCTCATACAATGAGGGGGATTCTATAGTGATAACTGGCAAAGTCGACTATGACCCTTCTATTCCGTTTGTAATACTTCAAATAATCACGCCTGACGGTTCAGGATTGGCGTCTATTGCAAATATTGTACCAAGCAGTAATGGTCATTTCAACAAATCTGTCAAAGTAGGTGGTCCAACATGGGATCAAGATGGTAAATATACCTTAAAGATATCATACGGAGAAAATCTTGAAAAACCAATTATTTACAAAAAAAACCCTCTATCTACTCAAACTCCATCCAAACAAACTCCATCCAAACAAACTCCATCCAAACAAACACCTGACCAATCAGATGTTGTGAATACTAGAACTGAAATCTTGGATAAATCTTTCACAGAAAATCCAAAGATGCGGCTCTTTGGCTATCCTTCTCTTGACAATTCACCGCAATATTACATTGACCGATACACAAACGAGCCAGACTATCGAGATTGGTTTGATTCCCAATTTCCAGACTATTCAATTACTGAAGTTGTAGGGTATCCTCACACACATGTGGAAAACTATCCTTCTCTTGACAATTCACCGCAATATTACATTGACCGATACACAAACGAGCCAGAATATCGAGATTGGTTTGATTCCCAATTTCCAGAACAAACAATCTTTGATGTATTGGGATTTTCTACATACATTCCTGATTGGATAAAGACATATTCAAAGAATTGGGCAACAGGCAAAACAACTGACTCTGAATTTATCATGGGGCTGGACTTTATGTTGACTAACAAAATAATTGTCATTTCTGGGCTTGACTATTCCGCTGATTCATCCATAGATGAGGTTCCTCTCTGGTTCAGAAATACCGCTCATTGGTGGTCAAATGACTTGATATCTAATCAGGATTTTGTTAACTCTATAAAGTATTTAGTTCTTGAAAACATAATCTCAATTGAGAATTAGAATAGTTTTAATTCTGTGATTCTTTAATGTACTCATGAAGGCAACGTTTGGAGCCGGATGTTTTTGGCATGTTGAAGATTTGTTCCGTAAAACAAACGGTGTTGTTTCAACCAAAGTAGGATATGCTGGAGGGATGTTGCCAAATCCTACCTATGAAGAAGTATGTACTGATAAAACTGGACATGCCGAAGCTGTTCAAGTGGAATACGATCCAAATATAATTACATATGATGAATTACTGGATATCTTTTGGACGAATCATGATCCAACGTCTCTGAATCGACAGGGACCCGATGTTGGAAAACAATATCGTTCGGTGGTCTTCTTTCATGATGCAAGTCAAAAAATGGCTGCAGAAAAATCAAAAGACCTACTAGATAAATCTGGCAAATATGAAAAGCAAATAGTGACAGAGATTGTCCCTGCCCCTCAATTTTACAATGCAGAAGAATACCATCAAAAATATTTCCAAAAACATGGTCTGTCCTAGCTATTTTACTAATAGCACAGGAATCTTTGAAGCATGTATGACATAGTTTGAAACACTGCCGAGAAAAATCTCCTTTATCGCTCCTCTCCCACGGGAACTCATGACAATCATGTCAAATCTCTGTTTCTTACTATTGGCTAATTTTGTTATGTTGTATCCTGTATCCCCACGAATAACTTTGCTCTTACAATCTATTCCATTTTCTGCAATCTTTTTTTTGGCATAATTGATAATGCTCTCGCTTTCTTTATTTTCTTCTTCCATTATCTCTGCTCTTTGAAATTCAAGATGCTGTGGGATGTTTATGCAATGAACTACTGTGATTGTCGCATTGAATTGTTTGGCAATCAAAATGGCCATCTCCAGACCGCGTAAAGAATTTTTTGAACCATCCAGAGGAACAATGATTGCATGAATTTGCTTACTGGCCATGTTTTGTATGTGACTCTGGCATTAAAAAACATAGGCTAGCAAGGTGTTCGAAAACGATAAAAACAATGATCGACTTATCTAAGCAATACTTATCTAACCTGATAAGTCGACGCTAAAATGGTGCAAGAGAATTTCATCCAAATAGATGGTAACAAAATCCGATATCTGGAGTCAGGCAGCTCTAATGATACATTGGTTTTAGTCCATGGTCTTGGGGCATCTGCTGAAAGATGGGAAAAAGTAATACCAGAGTTTTCAAAAAAATACCGTGTAGTTGTACCTGATTTGATAGGATTTGGGTATAGCGATAAACCGTTAGCCGACTATACTCCTGAATTCTTCTCCGAATTTCTTAAAAAATTCTTTAATGCTGCAGACATTAAACGACCATATCTTATGGGTTCATCATTAGGTGGTCAGGTTACAGCAGAATACTCCGCTGCCAATCCTGATGATATTGAGAAATTAATTTTGGTTTCACCTGCCGGTGTAATGAAACAGTCTACGCCTGCACTTGATGCATACATAATGGCCGCATTGTATCCGAGCGAGCAAAGCGCAAAAAATGCCTTTGAAATGATGGAAGGTTCTGGGGATGAAGTTGATGAAAAAATCGTCCAAGGATTTATTGAACGCATGCAGCTACCAAATGCAAAGCTTGCGTTTATGTCTACTATTCTAGGACTCAAAAATTCTGAAATTATTACAACAAAGTTGAATTCTATTCAAATACCTACATTGATAATCTGGGGTTCGTCTGATCCGGTAATTCCGATTCAACATGCAGACGCATTTGTCTCTTCCATTAAGGATTGTAGATTTTATAGAATGGATGGATGTGGACACACTCCATATGTACAGGACCCAACACATTTCTCTTCTGTGGTTTTGAACTTCCTTCAAAATGGGAACGTTTAAATGGCTATTGGTACCCACCATTACCAATGAATACCAATCAAAACCTATATGATCCTACAGCGATGTTCAAAAATTGGATCCAAAAAACAGGCCAAGCACAAACAGAATTTATGAAAAGTTTTGGCTCATTAATGGGTAATCAAAATTCACAGACGTTTGACCCACTTGAGACGTTAAAGACAGTTTCTGATAATGCACAAAACGCGCAGTCTAAATTAATGCAAAACATGTCTTCACTCCAAAATCAAAGCATGGACACGTTATTTGGCATTGGACAAATGCTTCCATCTTTCATGAATTGGGGTGCATATAAAACCACCATTGGAAGCAATGGCCGAATCTCAATACCTGAGGCTGAACGTAACGCCCTTGGATTGGGTGAGGGTGACTTGGTTCAAGTCATTGTTTTACCGATAGCAAAGAAATCAAAAGCTAGGGAGGTGAAAAATTGAGTAAGAACGAAACACAAGCAAAAGATCTATTTTCTGCATACCA
>JAGQHF010000085.1 GCA_020431985.1 Nitrosarchaeum sp.
CTGGAGTAGATCGCCTTGTAAAACCCCTCTTTTTCTTCTTTGGTAAATTCAGACAATCCGTATCTGATTTTTCTTAATTGATGCTTTTGTTAAACGTTAATAATGTCAGTATCTTGTCTTGTACTTCATTGGGCCGGTAGTCTAGCTGGTTAGGATACCGCCTCGACACGGCGGTGATCGTGAGTTCGAATCTCACTCGGCCCACTTTTAGCCTGTCTCAAATTCTTTTTCAATAATGCTCCAGGAGGTCTCAGCCGTGATGACTCCTTTGGCACTAAAGTCACTCACCTGATCATTTAGGACTGATTCATAAACTTCTCCATCAACATTTGACTTTGCAAGCACAAATGTATTGTCTAATGGTATCTCCACACCTGAATAAAATACTGCTCTGCCTGGCATGGAAATGTCTTCAGTTGAATACTGGCCTGATCCCAATGACTTGCCATCTGCAAACAATTCATAAGTGATTAGTGGAATTGTAAACGTCTTATCACTTGGATTCTTTACCATAAACGTAACTTCCAGTTTCGCAGTGTTGTCCAGTTTGTTCACGTCTCTTACGCTTACATTATCTAGACTAATCTCAAGTTGTTCTAGCTGAGGATTATCAAGGCTAGCATAATACACGATTCCTCCCATCAATGCCAGCATACCTGCAATTGCCGCATATACTGTCATCTTACTTTGGAGTCCCAATTCATTGGTACCAAACTTTGCACAACTAAAAAACGTTGTCAAGATCCAAATACATAATATTTGATTTTAAAAATCAGATAATGTGAGCCCCATAGAGCAGGCATTACTTACTTGGATTCATTTAATTTCAGCAGCAATCTGGGTTGGTGGCTCTTTATTCATTGGAGTCGTCTTCTCACCGCTTCTAAAAACAATGACAGATTCAATTGAAGAGAGATTGCAGATTATGATTAAGGTGGGAAAAAGATTCAACAAGATTGCAGTACCTTCACTGATAATTCTGATGGGAACCGGCCTGTACAGCTCCCACGTCCTACTTGGCAAACCTGATCTCTTATTCCTGACAAGCTATGGTACATTTTTGGTAATCAAAATCATTCTAGTCATTGCATTGATAATTACCTACGTTGTGCACGTTCGGGTAATCCGCAAGGATGTAGAAGAGAAGATCATGTCAAGACAAATGCCACAAGACCAAATACAAAAACTACGGAAAAAAATAATCATTCTAGGTGAAGTCACAGTAGTTTTGTCTGTTGCAATTTTGTTCTTTGCTTCATTGCTGGATGCCGGAGTGTGATGTTCCCTCTATTCTGATCTCGTAGCCGTCTCTTAGTTTTCCGACTCCATATCTGCATCCAGTAATTTTTGATGTCACATACAGGTTTGTCTCCAAATGTTTGGAAATTTTTGGAACACAAAATATACTCAAATCATTTGATAGACTAGCAGGCAACACTATCATGTCAGCTAGATTTTCGTCCACTCCTAGATTGTTTTCGGTAATCTTTGTAAGATCAAGATCAAACCCGCCATTCTGTTTATCATATGTACTATCAATGCCTATGATTGAATTGTCATCAATGCTTGCAATCAATAGAGACGAACCAGGATCAATTGCTTCTTCTTTTTTCATTATGGTTTCAACCAAAAATTTTTCTTCCAAACGTGACTTCAATTCATTAATTTTTTGTTCAATTATTTTTTCTGGTAGTTTTGAAAATGTACAAAACAGCCTGAGATTTTTTGTCTTTCTTTTTGTCAACGAAACTGATTTGATGTGGGATGGGTGTACTTTGACATTTACTTTTCCTCCTCCTTTAGGATAATATCCACGTTTGATTACATCAAGCGAAACGTCTATTCCAAATCTTGCGTATGCTTCTCCCAAAATATATCGGGTGTAATCCATGGTGGGACTCCATAAAACATCTGTTCCACCAATGACAGACAAATCAAGTTCTTTTTTACAAATGGCCGATACAGGAATTATTGTCTGAAGAATTAATGAGATGCTTCCAGCTGTTCCAACGTTTTCGCTCAACTTGATTTCTCTTACATTTTCAGGGCTGAATCTAAAACTAGTTGAACCTATTGCCACTCCTTCTGTCTTGGCATTGCATATCTTTTGAAGAATTTTGATTGCCGTGACATGTTGAGCCTTTAGCCCAGGATTTGATCTATTTTTTCTGATATTTTCCACAACAATGGGTTTTTTTGTTATGCATGACAATGTCAGTGCTGTTCTGACAATTTGTCCTCCTCCTTCCCCAAACCCACCATTTATTTTTAGAAACTCCATACATGCTTGTCTGTTGAACTGTTTATGATAGTTTTTAAAAGAAATTATTCAATGTCTTCTATGAACGGTTTGCTGATTGGAAGATTCCAGCCATTTCATTTAGGCCATCTTGACGCCTTGAAGTTTGCTCTATCAAAAGTAGAATATCTTTGGGTAGGATTGGGAAGTTCTAACAAGCCCATCCAAAAAAACAATCCGTTTTCTGCAGAAGAACGAAAGATCATGATCACGGATTCTCTTGATTATTCATTAAAGAAAAGAATAAAGATTTACCCCATACCTGATCTAGAAAATCATATCAAGTGGATCGAATTAATAGATACAATTGTGCCAAAATTTGATTTGGTTTTTACAAATGATGATCTAACTCGCCACTTGTATTCAAAGAGAAATGTCAAAACCATTTCAATTCCATTTACAAGACGTGAAATTCTTTCAGGTACCAACATTAGAAACATGATCATAAGCGATCAAAACTGGCTTGAATTGGTGCCTGAAGGAACAAGAAATCTCTTAACCAACATTCATGTAAAAGATCGTCTTACCGGCCTTTAATTATAAATAAACCCCAATGAGTATTCCCTCAGGTGAAATTATTTGGAATATCTTGTAATGCTACCCGGACCAACAAATGTCCCTGAAAGAGTAACAAGGGCAATGTATGTGCCTATGATTAACCACAGAAGTGATGATTTTGTTCAAGTGTACGAACCTTGTGTTGAAAAAACCAAGCAAGTTTTTAAAACTGAGGGAGATGCAGTATGTCTCTCAGCCTCTGGAACAGGTGCAGTCGAGGCCAGTGTAGTTAATCTAATTAAAAAAGGAGATAAAGTGATCATTCCCGTAAATGGGGAATTTAGCGGACGCTTAGCCCAAATGATAGAATGGGCCGGAGGACAAACTATCAAAATAGAGACCCCTCCAGGGCAAAATGCAACTTTTGATCAGGTAAAAGAAGCGTTTGACAACAATAAAGACGTCAAGGCGTTTTACTGTGTTTGGAATGAAACATCAACTGGTACCATGATAAATTATCTTGACAGGATAAAAGATCTTACCTCTAGAAACGACTCTTTCTATGTCGTAGATGGTGTATCGATTGTAGGTGGAGAAGAGCTCCAGATGGATAAATGGGGAATTGATGTAGCAATGACTGGTGCTCAAAAGGCATTCGCATGCCCTCCAGGAATCTCACCAATTTGCGTTAATGCTAGAACCAAGAAATACATGATGGCAAACCCGCCAAATACAATGTACTTTAACCTTCCAAGATACTTCAAATATTATGAGGAATCAAAGCATACTCCATTTACTCCTGCCTTGCCTCTGCTTTATGCTTACAGAGAAGCAATGGATATCATTCTTGAAGAGGGATTGGATAACAGAATCAAGAGACACAGAGTATGCTCTGATGCACTATATTCAGGCTTGAGCGCCATAGGTCTCACACCATTTGCAAAAGAAGATTCTCGTTCTACCGTTGTAATTGCTTTGAATTACCTCGATGGCTTGGAGGATAAAACTTTCCGAACAACCCTGGCAGATAAATTTAGAGTTTTAGTTGCTGGAGGATTTGGAAATCTAAAGGGCAAAGTGTTTAGAGTAGGTTGCATGGGAGAAGTAAACAAATATCATGTTATGCGAACGATATC
>JAGQHF010000086.1 GCA_020431985.1 Nitrosarchaeum sp.
AGAGGGACAAAATTATCTTTATTAAAAAAACTGGACTTGTTGAAAGATCTAGATTGGATACCGCCTAATATTGCAAAGGACATATCAACACTTTCAGTAATACGCGGTTTTGTAGCGCATAGAATCAATATTTATGATTCAGAAACTATAAACGAAGTAAACAGAAAATTTAAATAAATATCCTTAGTCAAAAAAGCAGGTACAACAATTGTTCCAGAAAATGAAACCAGGCAATCTCACCTAAAACAAGTTTTGCAGCTTTATTTTGGAATTTTATCGATTATCTACTATAATGTTTATGAATTAAAGAAAAAACAATCTTTGAAAAATGACATAAAACTTGGAGATTATCAAATTTTTATGGATAAAGATAACAATATCAATATTTCATGGGATAGCCTTTGAACACCATAATATTGTAAATCAGTTCTCAATGTTTGGCAGGCTCTCAAATGTCATTCTTTTTCCTGTAAAGTCTGCAAACGCCAAGGCCTCAGTCAGTTTCTCCCGCAATTCTGCAACCTCTTTTCGCAGATCATCATCACCTACAGTCACAATATCCTCAAATATTGACAGTCTTGGAGTGCATCGGTTAAACAGATCTATCTTCTCTCTTTCCTCCATTCTCTCATATGTCATCAGGTATCTGTCATGGCCGATGTAGCCATGTGCATAGTCAGCATCTCCAGTGGCTAACTTGCATTGTGTATAGCAAAATGCCCTGAAACTGTGTATTGATTTCTTGAATCGTTTATTGTGAGAGTATTTCTCACTCAGACCAATTTTGTCCCTCATATAGTCAAAGGCGTTTCTTTCAGTAGCAGTGGCCTGAACTATATTCTCATTTGAGCAAAACACAAGATCATCATCCTTGAGTTTGTCCAGTACTGGCTTTACAAAATTGGCAGTCTCATGGGTCAAAAACACGTATCTTTTTCGCCTTTTTCCCTTGACTATTTTTTTGGGGAATAGCACCTTGACAGGCTCTATGGTAAAATCAAAATATTTTTTCCTGACCTGAAGCCCTTCACCGATTCTGGCTCCAGTATCCTTGAGAAACATGTAGAGTGCCTTTCTTCTTTGGCCAGTGGAACAGTTTACAATATTTGTAATGTCTTGTTTTGTTAGTGGTTCCTGTTCCTCATCAGGTTCTACATCAACAGGCATCGTGACATAATCCTGCACATCTTCTTTTGAGATTCTAATGGAGTGAACCAGTCTCATGTATTTCTTGGCCTTTGAGACATAGGCTTTCACAGTTGCAGACATCCTTCCTACCTTTGTCAAATAGGATGCAAAGTCATCAAGCATTCTCATTGGAATGTCTGAATCTGGTTCTTTCTTTAGTTCTGTTTTGATATCCACAAAGTATTGATCTGCATCATCATAACCAATTGTCTTGGCAAAATTGTCCAGTGCCTTTATGGTACTATATGCTACTGCCCAACTTCCAAACGCACCACTTCTCCGAAGTTCCCTCTCCTGAAACTCTTCTCGGGAAAAGGTTGACCGTTTTTTGCCTAACATGGAATGGTAGAGAGAATTTTACTTATTTATGGGGAACTTTAGTGGTAAAATACTCCTTATACAGAACAATAAAAAAGACAAATGTAGAAAAATAGACATTGTTGAAGGTTATACCTTTGTTATCAGAAAGGATGAATGGAGAGTTTGATGTATTTGTATCGTTAATAGATACGCTAAAAAAAAATAATGAGGCACTAATGAATGAAGATATCATTGTTGTTTCCACTAAATACATTTCAAACTCTCAAGGCAGGATTGTGCAATTTGATAAAATAATACCTTCAGAGGAAGGAACTAAGCTTGCAAAGGAATTTAAAATAAAACCATCATTTGCAGAGATGATCTTAAGAGAATCAGACAAGGTTTTTGGTGGAATTTCAGGTTTTATCATCACATCAGCAGATTATGTAATGGCTCCCAATGCAGGGATCGATAAATCAAATGCAAGTGAGGGAGTAGCAATTCTATATCCCAAGAATCCATATCTAATTGCAGAGAACCTGCGCAGAAAAATATACTTGAAATTATCAATCCATGTAGGAGTGGTTTTGGTAGACAGTAGACTAATGCCTGCAAGAATTGGAACTTCGGGAGTAGCAATTGCATGCGCAGGGATAGAACCTGTATTAGATATGAGGGCAAGGAAGGATCTTGACGGTAAACCGTTAAAAGTGACTTTTCAAGCTGTAGCAGATAACATTGCAACAATTGCAAATTATAAGATGGGGGAAGGTGCAGAATCAAAGCCCTTTGCAATTGTAAGAAACTCTGAAGCAAAGATGACGGATAGAAAAATTAATGCAAACGAATTGGCAATATCACCAGATCAATGCGTCTATGTCAGAGGTTTAGCAAAGATGAATTGAGTAAAAGTGGTTCGAGTTTAAATAGAGGTATTTTTGATGACAAAATAATGGAGTATCTAACAAAATATCCGAAAACAATTTCATTTTTGGATGGCCTGAACCACAGAATTGATGTGGACAGTAAAGAAGGAGTAGAGCAGCTTCATATCGTTGTAAAAAAAAGTTTTGAGGAATTAATGAAAGTTTTTGCCAGTGAAGGATTTACCAAAGTAAAGTTTGAACATAAACAGCCAGACCAAATAGGAAATGGATTAAATCTCAAGCTGAAAAAACCTTGGGAAATGCACGTTAGATTAGTGGACCTAAAAAAAGGATTGATTGGAATTCATGCAGAGGTGGAAGTGTCTAGAGATTATCTTCAGCATCTCTTTTCACAAAGAACTCCAGTTGTGTATGAGGTAGAGGCTATTTTAAAAAAATATCAAATAGATTACAAACTATGGCACGACAAAGTCAAAAAAGATGTACATGCTATAATTGACAATTATAAAGTCAAGCTAGCAACGCCTAGTATACCAGTATTTGCTTGGAAGCCAATGTTATTTGTTATCGCTACTATTGGGGCATTCTACGGCTGGAAGTATTTTAATACAATATAGAACTAAATGCCAAAGGTTTCTTCTTTAGTCAATTCCAGAAATACTTTGTCACCTACCGACAAACCCATTTCCTTATACTCATGCATCTCAAGTTTTAATTGTGTTATTCCTCCTTGCATTCCCATACCCATCCCAGAGATCATTTTATTCAAATCTTTCATCATGTCATTCATGTTTGTGAATCCCATCACTTTAGGACCTCCAAACGGAGAGGGAGGAGAACCTGTTCCTTCCTTTAAATCCTTAACTGAAGATAGTGAGACGACTACGTAAGGGGCACCATCAGGAGAAGCATCGATACTTCTTACAACAAATTCTTTTTTCATGTATTAGGTAGATTTCTCTTTCCTTATAATTTTAATTTTCAGAATAAGCACGTATTTCGAAACTTTAATTACAAATTGTGCAAAAACTGACTGTGAGTGAAAGTCTTACCACTTCTTTGAGATATTACGGTATTTCGCCATGGGAAATAGAAGTGATCTATGGTTTTCTTAATTCTAGGTTTAGAATTAATCAAGAAGAGATAGAGCCTAATGACGAAAGCTACGTTAGTTTTTTGGATATTTACATACCTCTGCCATTTAATGAGGAGTTTTTCAAGTGGTTTGAGTATAAGAGATGGGAGAAAATCAAAGATGTTTTTAAGGAAATGAAGAGACGGAGGGGCACAGGTAACGCAATAAAAATTAAATTAAATTTTTTAGGTAGGCCTAAGATAATTTTTGTTTTAGATATTGAGGACAAACGGTGGTATGACAATGCCATTGAAAAAATTGATTTTGTGCTAGAATTACTTCCATATCATCTAAATCCAGAAAAAATTCCTTCAGACATAGATGAAATAAGTTACAAATTCGATACAGAGACCATAAGATGGAGATTAAATTTAGCTAGATCACAAGACAAAAAATACAAGTTTAAAGGAAATGCATGGAATGTGGTTACTTGATATTTTTTTGTAGAGGTTCAAGTAGGTTATGAAGTTCTTTGTATTTAGATTCCAAGAAATCCAATGCGTCCTCTAGTTTCTTCGATTTTCCATATTTGTACCGAATCAATTCTCGATGATGCCAGAACGTTTTATCAGATTCGGTAGAGATGGTTGTGAAATAATCAGAACCCTTAAGATGATCAGGTAGCTTCATATCATAAGGGAAAAGCATTTCCACAATAAACCATTCATCGCCATCAGGATAATCAGAACCCGTTTCTATATCAAAGAATATGTGAAGTAGATCAGATTGCATCAATCCGTCATCAAGTATTGAAGGATGTTTTATAGGAGATTTTTTAAAGTCCAAATTGACCAATTGTGGTTCAAAAAATCCTCGGATTATGGCTTTGCGAAATATTTGGTTTGCATCAGTTATGTTCAACAGCAAAAGGATATAGAAATAAACTAGTCTATAACTTAGCTGTTTTTTGGAGTTTTAAACTTCAAGAGAATTCAAGATTTTTGATATGTCCGTACTAGGCAAACCGTTTTGGGAAATATTCTGTTCAGAGGGAGAGTTTTCAACATAATTGGGAATTTTGTCTACTAGTCTATCCCTATATTGGGAAACTATTTCGTTCTGATAAAATACGCCAATAGGAATTTTGGTTCCCCATTCAAGTGATTTAATTAAAGCTTGAGCAAGCTTCTCGTTCACCTCAGCTTCCTCATCTATGTGTACCATAGGATCAAATTTAACGTCTTCCAGCTTATAGATTCTGGAATGCCTCTCCATTGACTCTTTTGCAAGGTCCACGCCGGCATACCAATCTCTTGTGTTAATGTCATTGTAAGTTGGACATGGTTGAAGAACATCAAGAAAAGAAAGGCCCTTGTGATTAACTGCCTTAATAATGAGATCTTTAAGATGTCTTACATCGTATGAATATCCACGAGCTACAAAAGTGAATCCGCTTGCAACCGCCAGTCCAATTGGATTAACATTATAGTTCGTATTGGGAGTTGGGAGTGATTTGGTTTTTTCTCCAAGTTTTAATGTCGGAGATGCCTGTCCTTTAGTCAAGCCATACACCCCATTATCGAATATTATGTAAGTCATATCGACATTTCGCCTTCCAGCAGCAACAAAATGTCCAGCTCCTATTCCTAAGCCATCACCATCTCCTCCAACTGCAACAACCGTAAGGTTGGGATTAGCAAGTTTTGCTCCTTGAGCAAATGTAAGCACTCTACCATGAAGGGTATGAACACCATAAGTGTTGATAAAATGAGAGGTCTTTCCAGAACAACCAATCCCTGAAAAGATGACAGCTTTATCGCGCTGAACGCCCATTTCAGCTAATGCCATTTGTAATGCGTTAACAATTCCAAAATCTCCGCAACCAGGACACCAGTCATTATGCACATTGGTTTTATAGTCAGCTAGTTTAAGCGCCATGACTCAAAACCTCTCTGTGATTTGCTTTATTCTCAAGAATTTTTTTCAATGACTCATAAATTTCAGTACTAGTCATTCCTCTTCCAGTATACTTGACAACATAATAATCAATATCCCTCAAAACATTTTGTTTAAAGACCTTACCTAATTGAGCAGAATGATTTGCCTCAACATCAATGATAATCTTTACGTCTTTAAGAAGAGATTTGACATAATCAGTTGGAAATGGGTGTATTAGTTTAATTTGTAGAAATCCGATTTCAAATCCTTCTTTCTTCAAGAGATCTATTGCATCGATTATTGGGCCTTTCGTCGAGCCCCACGAAATAATAGTATAGTCAGAGATTCCAAATGTGGCTATCTGTTCATCATGAGGCACTTGGTTAACAATCATATCAAGTCTCGACATTCTCTTATCCATCATGTTAATCCTAACTGTGGGATCTTCTGTTATGTGGCCATACTCATCGGACTCATCTCCAGTATTCCAGAAAATTCCACCATCAAGTCCAAGTTTAGAGCGTGGGGATATCCCATCATCAGTAAGATGAAATCTCTTGTAGGTGCCATCAACATGGGTTAACAATTTGCCTCTATTAATGGTGATTTTTTTCGGTTCAAATTTTTTGCACGTAACAACAGAGCTAGACAAAAATTTATCCATCATGTGAATAACAGGTATTTGATAAATATCGGCATAGTTAAAGCATCTTCCGGTATCATAGAAGCTTTCTTCAATATCACCTGAAGCATATACTATTTTTGGAAAATCGCCATGTCCTGCGTTAATAGCAAAAAGAAGATCATCTTGTCCATGCCTAGTGGGCAAACCCGTTGATGGCCCACTTCTTTGATAAAGGGTGATGACTAATGGAACCTCATTTCTTCCGGCCCACCCCAAAGCCTCAGTCATCAAAGCAAATCCAGGTCCAGATGTTGAAGTAGAAGAACGTGCTCCTGTTAACGCAGAGCCAATCAACATTCCAATGGCAGAGATTTCATCTTCTGTTTGAATCACAAGTGTAGAGCCAGGACGATCGTTTTGTACTTCGAGTATCTCATTTGATTCTAAATACACGCTTTCATCAGATGCAGGAGTGATTGGATAATAGGATTGAAATCGACAACCACATACCATTTTACCTAAAGAAGTTCCAAAATGTCCCTGTGCCAGAATCGTGTTAGATTCTTTTGTAGTTCCTTTCAGGGCATATGGGAAATTGTGAAAATTGTTTATTGAATAGTCATAAGCAAATGTTGCAGCCTGTTTATTGATTTCTGCAATCAATGGTTTTTTTGAAAAAATTGATTCAATAGATTTCAAGAGGGAATCAGGAGTCATTTTGATTAGTCCTAACGATAATGAAACACCAAGTACGTTATACATTCGAACTAGACCTCTTAGTTTAGGATTGGCAGTTTTGTCAGCCAAATCTGCCAGTAGGCCCTTGAAGGATACTGGAAAAAGTGAAGAACCGTTTTCTTTGGCAATTTCTAAAACTCCTGAAATGGTGAATGGTTTATTTTTAGACTCGAGAAATTTATGTAGTCGTTCTTTAAAATATTCATCCAAAGTGTGCACATCATCGCTTGCAATGTTTTCTAAATCTGAATCATAAATGATTCCACCATTAGTGGAGATTTCGTCGAAATGCCGGAATATGGTTTCAGCATCAAAAGCAACCATCAATGTTACATCATTTACATTAGAATGGATTTTTTTATCAGAAACACGCACTGTGAAATAGCTGTGTTCACCTTTGATGTTAGAATAGAATTCCCGTTTTCCAAATACCTGATAACCCATTTCAGCACATACCTTGGCAAACACATTAGCGCCAGATTCCACACCACTTCCCTGCGGACCACCAATTAACCAAGAAAAATCAATAGGCATGTTTATCTCCATTTTTGTTTACTGGATTCACTAAAAAAATTTACTAACCACCAGTAGCAGCGTCGAATAACGCACATTCACATTTATCTCGTTCACCACAATAGGGACACACACAAATACATTTCTCAATAGAATTACCACATTCAATACAAATTGCAAATTCCTCGTCATTCTCAGAAGACATGTGGGATATAGAAAGAAATCGTATAAATGGTTTGAGATAGGATTTTAGGTATTGAAAAAATCTGTTTTTTTGACAAGAAAACTGCATGATTTTGCATTAGAGAAATTGAAGAGAAGATACAATGTAGAAATACATTCAGGAAAAATCCCAATTTCCAGAACAAAATTACAATCAAAGATTAAGAACATTGATGGATTGATTTGCTTTCCTTACGATAAAATCGACAGGGAGTTAATAGATAGATCAGAAAATCTCAAAGTAATCAGCACATACAGCGTAGGTTTTGATCACATTGACGTAGAACATGCAAAACAAAAAAAAATCCGTGTAGGATACACACCGGAAGTTTTAACTGAAGCAACAGCAGATCTTGCCTTTGCATTGATGATAGATGTACTAAGAAGAGTTTCAGAAGGAGATAGAATCATTCGTGATGGTAAATGGTCAGAAATTTTTGGTGCGTATGACTACGTAGGATTAGATCTGCAAGGAAAAACACTAGGAATTTTCGGTATGGGGAGAATTGGAAGAACCCTTGCTAAACGAGCCAAAGCATTTGATATGAAAATTGTTTATCACAATAGAAGACCAGTTTCCAAATCAAGAGAAAAAGCTCTTGGTGTAAAGTATGTTAAATTTAATAAATTGATTTCTCAAAGTGACATAGTTTCCATTCATGTGCCATATACAAAAGAAACTGATCAGATGTTTAACGAAAAGGTGTTTAGAAAAATGAAGAAAACTGCATTCTTGATAAATACAGCCAGAGGAAAGATCATCAATGAAAAAGATCTCATAAGTGCACTCAGAAAGAGAACAATAGCAGGAGCAGCTTTAGATGTGTTTCAGACAGAGCCCATAGATAAGAATCATCCATTGATAAAAATGCAAAATGTGGTACTTGCCCCACACATTGGAAGCTCCACTAAAGAGACAAGAGCCAGCATGGCAGACATCACAGTAAGAAACCTAAATCTAGGCATAAATGGCAAAAAGCCAATTTATTCAGTAGGCTATTGAGTGCAATTTCAGGCACAACCAAATTTAGAAAAATCTGCTCAGTTTTTATATCTAAATTGCAAAATACTATCAGATTGAAAAAATTCAAACACACTAACGAAGAATTAGAATTAGCTAAACTGCAATCTGAAAAAGAAAAGAAGAAAAGACAATTAGATCAATAGAATTTTCTCTTGCCTTTTTCAGGCAAGTTTTTTTAATTTGTTTTTTAGTTAAAATTTAGTATATCACATCTTTTTCAGCAGATAGATTCATCAGGTTATTTGGTTTTATGATCATCTAGTTGAATAAACTCATCAGAGTCTCCATGAATACAGTCCGTTCCAATCGCTTTAATAGGTGAAAAACGGATTTGGCCAGAAGGTACTTTTCCATCATCTTGCATATGTTTGATTTTTCCTAGAACAATCTGTTTGTGTCTGCCACAGGTGACCCCAACCATATACTCATCACTTTCTACAGTCACCGATATGATAAATTCCGGAGGGTTTACACATTGTTTTCCTTCCTTTGAGACAGAGCATCTATCAGGTAACACAAACATCAGAAACTCTTATTCGATATTAACGTTAGTTGACGTACATGTAGTTTAATATCGATTGGAATAAAACAAGATTGATTGCAATTGGTACATAATTTTGATGTGGTTATTGTAGGAGGAGGAATACTCGGAACTTCAATTTCATACTTTCTATCACACCTAAACAAATTGAAAAAAATATTAGTTATCGAACAGGCCCACAGTGTAGCATTTCACACTAGTGGTAGAAATACGGGAAAGGTTCACGCACCATATTTGTATAATCCTGAAAAGAAAAGACTGTTTGCAAAAACAGCATTTCACGGTTATGAAATGTGGGAAAAATATTCAGAATTGAGAAAACTTCCATTCAAAAAAGATGGCGTTATCGAAGTGTCCCTGGATGACAAAGGAACAAAAGTACTTGAGAGATATCTAAAGTGGGGAAAACAAAATGGATTGGAAGAAGAAGATATTAAACTGATGGATAAATCAGAATTAAAAAAAATTGAACCTGAAATAAAATGTGAAGGGGCTCTATATGTATACAGAGATGGTTCAGTGGATTATTCCTTACTCACACATTCATTGATGGAAGATAGTATAAAACAAGGGGTAAAATTTCTTTTAGATACCAAAGTTAGTTCGATAAGAAAAGAAAAAGGAAAATTGAAAATAGAATTAAATGGAGAACACGAGATATTCACAAGATTTCTAATTAATGCAGCAGGAGGACAGGCAATAGATATCGCTCATGAAGTGGGGATTGGAAAAAATTTTACAGATGTGCATTTCAGAGGAGAGTATTGGAAGGCTCCAAAAGAATACCACAATCTAACAAAGACAAGCGTATATTCGGTACCTGAATTTCCAGATTATCCATTTTTGGATCCTCATTGGATAATCAGAGTGGATGGGAGTTGTGAGATAGGACCAAATGCGGTTCCAGTTTTTAGCCCATACGGGTATAGTAAGGAAGAGAACATCAAGGAATTCATTCCAAAGGTTTTAGAAATGCTCAATTCCGGAGCAAGAAAGACAATATTCAATCGACAATTTCAAGAATTAGCAATAAACGAAATACAATCATCAATGTCAAAAACAGCAATGATTGAACGGGTAAAGAGATTCTTGCCAAGAATTGATGCAAACAGAATTACAGTAAAAGGTACGGCTGGAATTAGATCTTCAGTTATTGATGAAGATGGAAAATTTGTTCCAGATGTGATTTTACTTAATGATGAAAGATCTTTCCATATTTTAAATTACAACTCTCCGGGTGCCACTGGAGCACTTCCATTTTCAGCACATATAGTGAATAGTCTTAATCAAACAGGATTGCTTGAGAGTGAAGACATTAACGCAAGTTGTGGGCCTTGGAAATTTGGCGATATTGTGGAAAAAATAAAAAACTAATGGCGCCGGGAGGGAGATTTGAACTCCCGTTCCCTTGCGAGAACGCGCTTTATGGTTATTATTTCCAGGCGCGCGCCCTACCAGGCTAGGCGACCCCGGCTC
>JAGQHF010000087.1 GCA_020431985.1 Nitrosarchaeum sp.
TTAACAAGAAGATTATATGTAAAAAAGACAATAAAAATTATGAAAAAAGAAAGGATGAGCAAGCGAGGTCTTGAAATTCTGATTCATCTTGGTATTGTGGATGAACACAATGAAAGATTGTAAATGCGTATGTGATTATGTTCTGGTAGAAAATTTCTGCATATGCTCCAAGTTCTAAATTTACCATGTTGTTCTAATATTGAATGCATAATCTAGTTGATTAATTCTGTAGGAAAGAAAAACATTTGACATCGTATTCATGCAAATCTTATCATAAGCATGACATTAGTTAGGATCACACAACATCCTTCCTCTAAATGGATATATTTTGAAAAGATTTTTTGTCTGTCTGGCAGAAATGCATGTATCTGATTAATAATGGATAACCTATTACTAGTCAATTCCAAAAATGACGCATGAGAAGTTGGAATTAAATAAAAATCGTGATTTTTTTACAATAACCACCCACTTAACTTCAAACTAATTGAACTATGATCCCTTGGCGTACCGATGTCTGATTTGTAATGTTTCCTTAGATTCTCCCCACAAACTTGAAATTCATTTGCAGATTGAACACAAATGGGGTAAAAAGAAATCAACTGGGCTAGATCAGTGGTCCTAACAGATCATTAGACAATTATGAATATGGTATCATTACTTTCAATATTGAGTCCAAATTGCTATGAAATAAGATGATGATTCATGCAATCTACAATATATTTGCAGGAATTGTAATGACAAACTCAAGAAATCCTGCTTTGATGCTGTCATGCATTCATTAGTGAATTATGTCCATCTTGTGATCCTATTGTCGGATACTATACAAAAACTGTTTACCAGATTCCTAAACTTCAATTTTGAACATGTGAGGGAATCTTGCTTTCTTGTTAGTACTTAAATTTTAGGAAATGTATTATCATACCATGGCAACAGCTGAGGGAGAATGGGTAAATCTTCTGGCAGAAGTCTTTGAAAGATTAACCGCAAAACACTCGTCAATTTCATATGATTTTAACGGCGTTACTTTTGAAGCAGACAGAGCAGATGCAGAAGGCAAGTATTTACCTACTGGAAGAGTGACAATCACTGGTAAGATCTCAATAACTGTAGGTTAAGTTTGTTGAAGTTACCATGTTGGTTGATCTTCCAATTTCTCTATTGAGCCTTGTAAACGGAGGAAGTTTATCGGTTAATGAAAATAATAAAAAAACAATCAGTATATTGTTTGATCGAAATAAAATTACAATTGATATTCAAGATATTACTTTCAATATCCCTGCTGTCACGGGGATCTTTACTCGCCTAAGTGAAGCAAGGGAATTTGCGAGCCATCTCAAGAAGAAAAACCTCACATTGTGTATATCAAACAGAGGTAAAATTGTCATGCGACTTGGAAAAGAGGCAAACCCGAAATTTTCACGAATGCTCACCCAAAGCAGCGCGGTAGAAATAACCGACTTGATCGAGCTACGTAAACTTGACAAGCGCTTACGATTACGATAATCTGGAATCTTTGCCTATGGCTGATATTTGTTCATATGACACTTGAAATCCACAATTTTTGATATGGTCTTTATCATGACATCAGGTAGTTCATTTTGTCATTGACATGAGGTGTTGGATTTGCGCATTGACCGCATTTCGGCCTTACTACTTCTGCATCAAAGTCAATTTCACCTATTGTTTTTTTACACTCAACGCAACGTATGGGTTTTGTATCATAAATATTCATTAAAATTCACTCCATTTGTATCTGATGTCTGTGTTTAATTCTCATGTTATTATTTATCATATATCATATTATAATGAAATTCTTGCAATCTGAAAAATTATTCAATTATTTAATCCATATTGAATAATTTTTCAGCATGATGATAGTCGAGCATAAATTCAGTCATGTAGAATACATTCTATGGATAACAAGAAACAACAAGACAAAGAAAAATTCAAAGAGCAAATTGCTAAAGATGAAGTAATGGCATTTACGTAAATTGTTACTTTGAAACTCTCAGTTTTATTTTAGAATTAATACCAGTCCTGCAATCACTGCAATTATTCCAATGAATATTAGGGTATTTCTAACACCATGAGTTGCAAGTATTTGACTCATGACATTACTTGTCTTCTATTGAATTTAAACTGAAGTTTGAAATTTTAAAAATTTATCCAAAAATTGAAAAATTATTTTATATTTGTACTGTTAAATTAGCCTAAAGTCTTCTTTGATTGTGTTTAGTACCAAATGTGTTTCTGTGTTTTCTACATTAGGAATTGCAGATATGTTTTTGATAAACTCACTCATCTCTTGTCTGCTTTTGAATTTTCCTATGATCAGGATATCTGCATGACCGGTAATGTCATAAACTGCACAAATATTTTCGTTTTCTGAAATTTTTTCCTCGATTTCTAACATCTTGCCCCCTCCCGTTGTAACTTCAATTATTGCTGTCAGATCATATCCCAACAGATGATGATTTAGTCTAGCAGAATAACCTGCTATCAGTTTTTGTTGTTCTAGTTTCTTTATTCTGGTTATTACAGTAACCGTTGATAATCCTAGCTTGTATGCAAGTTGTCTTGATGATAGCCTTGCGTCAACTAGTAAATTCTTTAGAATTTTATTATCTGTTTCATCCAAATTCATGATATAATGATTGTATTAATACTTATTTAAGAATTAAGTTTATGATCAAATGAATGTTTATCATTTGGCTAAATTAAATTCAAATTTATTAGATAGTATTACGGATTAATTCCAATCAAAGACCTCTCTAATTGTGGTTAACTTAATTGATTTACATATTAACTGTCATTCCACATTAACCGAAAAATTTACCATGTTGAACTGGTAACATTCTGATTTTATTTTATGAGGCAAAATGCAAGAATTTAGATGCTTATCATTTATCCGACAATACCTCCTTTTTGTCTAAATAATTAATGGCGTAACCCTCTATTTGCAGAACTTTGAGAGATTTCCCCTCTTTATCAGAATCACTCTGAGTTGCCATTTACGTTCTACAGGGTTACGCAAATCATTCGTTTTTTTGGATGTCTGATGACATCAAAAAATAATTGTTACCATTGTATTTAACTTATAATCTAAAATTTCTATACATTTGTTTAATGTTATTGTGGCTGTAGTTAAACCAAAAATATTTTTGATAATGTTTCCAAATTTATGAAATACTGTAACTTGGACAGATGTTATTCTAGTTGACTCGCAACACGTCAAACAAATTTTTAATTTTGTCATAAATGAGTTTTTATTTTATGGTACCACATTATTTATGATAGTAATCAACTGAAAAATCGTTGTTATAAAAAACAACATAGGCAAAGGACGATGGTTCTAAAGCCAAAATGCTGGAAGATTACTATCTGAAAATTATCTTCATGTAACTATATTTTATGAATAATGTTTCATTCCAAAAAGAATTATTTTTTTCAAATCGTGTTGGATTATCCCAAAATGAGGTTTTTCATTTCCATGACCATAGTGTCCCTGCGGTCCTCCTATTCCTAATCTGATGAGATAACTGTTTTCTGGCTCTATGACTATCTCCTTCTTATCTAAAGTATAATTGCCAATTTTATCGGTTTTAGGTTTTATGTTAGATAAAACATTTTGAATCTCTCCTTCATTGTTTTGAGATATTGCTGCCTCTACATGTTGATGTCCACACAAAATTATTGGGTTTTGTATGTGCTGTTTTGATTCAGAAAAAGCAGACGATGAAGAATACTGATATCCATAATAACTAAACGTTTCTTTATCTTCGGTGAGTCTCTGCCATGTTTTTTGATATAACCATACATCATTGCCTATTTCTTTTGGGGTAATTTTCTTTGGATCTAAGGGACCCCCATGCACACAAATCAGTCCTTTGTTTTTATCCACAAATTCTTGTTGCCCATATGTGTCATCCTGGTTCCTTCTAAAAAACTCAAAATTCTTTTCGGTTAGATTCTTATGGGCTTTGACACTTTCCAACGAACTTCCTGCTAGATTTCTGTCATACAAAACTGCCTCATCGTGATTACCCATGACCGAATCCAACTGATAGTTTTTTGACAACATTTTCATTTTTTCCAAAACCTCCCCTGGTTCTGTACCTCTTTCAAGGAGATCTCCTAAATTGATAATTCTTGAAATTTCCCCATATTCTGCCTCAAATTGTGAGGTTCTAACTATCTCAAGTATTGAATTTAGCGCTTTAATGTCTGCATGAATATCTGAAAATATAAGATCCATATTTTTTGCTATATTCAACTATTATTTTCTTTTATGTTTACCTTTAGGTAATTAATTGATACAAAGAATCACTAATAATGCAAACCAATTACCTCTCAAACAATAGCAATGAAATAACAAAATCTTTTGTTAGCTATGATGTAAATTTTTTAGCTTATCTTTGCTGTTGAATTATTATTTTATTGTATCCAATACATGGTATGGCGGAAAGCGATGAAATCCAAAGACATTTTGATGATCTCATGTATGAATTGCTAGAGGCATGTTTTGAATTTTCTGATGAAAAAATTTCAAAACCAACACATAATTTGTTCAAGTATACCATTTCACATGAAAGACGATGATTACATGTTGGGTGATGGCCAGTCTGATGTTTGACTAAATTTAAACCTCAGCACATCTTATTAATTACATAATGCAAATTAGAAAAGCCATTGATTCCGACGTTCCTTTTATTCTCAATCTTCTTTATGAATTAGATCGGCCTGAACCCATTGATGATGAAGAAATAAAAATATTTAAAGATAAAATTCAGGAATATTTCACAGATCCTCAAAAATCAATAATCGTAGCTGAGGAAAATTCTAATATTGTTGGATTGGTAAGTGTCATCTATTTGCAACGCCTCAATCGTGCAAAACAGGAAATGTATATTCCTGAATTCATTGTAACTGAAATAAAACGTTCTTCTGGAATAGGTAAAAAACTGATGGAATTTTGTGTGAATCTGGCTAAGAAAAATGAATGCTATAGAATACGTTTAGAGTCTGGCAACTCTCGCATCAAGTCTCATTCATTTTACTTGAATCTGGGATTTGAACAGTCTTCGTTGTCTTTTTGCAAAAATGTTTTCTAGCCAATAAATAAAACCAAATGTTTTTAGTTAATTTTGAAAATTTTAAACGATTTTACAACATAATTGTAATCTTCTTTAAATAATTTTTTGTCATTTTGTTTTATGATGACAACTGCTTATGTACTCATCAACTGTGAATTAGGCCAGGAACAGGGTATTATTGATAGTTTGAAACACATTGATTCTGTAAAAGAAGTGCATGGAACTTTTGGTGCATATGATGTGGTTGCAAGAATTGAAAATACCGAAAAGGAGAAAATCCGTGAGACTATTACATGGGGAATTAGGAAAATGGAGAATGTTCGCTCGATTCTCACATTAATGGATGCCAAAGGACAAAATTAGTTTTTAACATACGAAATTGACATTAAAGTAATCACTCAAGATGTTTTCAATACCGGTATGATGAATATCTGCCTCTAGTTCCCATCAATTTTGCATCCAATTTCACCCGGCACACAATATACTTGGAATTTGAATACTTTTGTCTGTGAATATTCTCCATATGTTACACTAATGTATGCCAGAAGGACTTTTAGATCGTCAAATGATTTCGGGATTTCCCAAGAAAATACAAATTCACCGTTCATGTCTGTAAATCCCTGAAAAGTTCTTATCTCATTTTCTCCATAATCCTCAATTCTTAGGGTCACTTTAGCTCCATCAACAGGAATCTGATTCTCAGTTACAAGTATGTTGATTGAATGTGTTGTTCCTCTCCTCACAGTTTTTTCTCCGCTCACCAATACATCTATGTCTGGAGACGTTTTCTCTGGAACTATTCTTATCATGTTTCTGTCAATCATATACTTCAAAGATGAAACAAGGTTGTCATCTGAGATTTTGTCTTCGGTCCACCATCGTAAGTTCATTTCAAACCATTTTGGAAAAATTGTTTCAGGTTTGTTTTGAGATACATAAAAACTAGTAGGAGGAAAATTCTCATTGCCAAATTTTGTCGTAATTGTATAGGTGCCTTCAAAAAACTTGTTATTCAACGGCAAAATCGTGGAATATGTGCCAGTTTCTGAAATTGGTGTATGGATGATGTCTGATGATTTATCGGGTCTTGTTACCATGATTTCAACAAGACCTGATTTGCCATGATGCGGGATTTCTCCTGATAGTTTTAGATAGTCTTTGTTTATTGCATCTAAAACATAAACTCGTTCATATTGCTCTGTTTTTAGTTTCTCATATTTTGCTATTTTTTCTAATGTAGTTTGTATTTGACCGTGACTAAAGTTATCTTTTAATTCTATCTTTGTCTCATGAATCAAAGATGAGAGATCTCCATATGCATAAGCAAATGAAAGTAACAATACTGGTACCATGAATGCTAACAAATTCATTCTCATGTGTTACGAATTACCACTTGTATTTCATCTTGATTATATTTAAAAATAAATCCTAATTGGATGTGGTTCACGTTATAACTAATCTGGATTTACCAATTTAATGCTGAATGCAATACTGTCAATGTTAAAAATCCATCACGATGTTTATGACTGATTATCCCTTGATTCCATATCCCAACATTACAGAATAACAACCTAAGCCACATTCTTCACATCTTGGTTTCATACTGTCATCTTCCGCACTACCAATACAGCAAGGGTGTTTTTCTCTTCCCTTATGATCCACTGAAATGATTGCCCATGTTGGGCAGTCTATTGGCGTGGTTCCTTTACCGCCCCAACTGGTTTTCATTACCTCTAGCTGTTCTTTTGGATTTATAATATAGTCTCCATATTCTTCTGACTGTAATTGCAATAATTCGTCTACTACCTTGTCTCTTTCTTTTCCGAATGGAAGCCACAAAGGATCCCCCTTCATGAAGGGGGTGTGAAATTGAAATCCTATCTTGTTTGAGTATTCCTTCCAATCTTCAATTACGGTTCTGACTGTTTTGTAGTTCTTAGAGTTTACAGTCATTGTTATCCAAATATCCTTCCATGCATTTTTCCCGTTGTTCTTCACGTAATCCACCACATTTTTGCGAGTCTTTTCCCATGCACCTTCTCCTCTTATCTCGTTGTGTATTTTCCGAGAACCGTCAATTGAAATCCAGTAAAAATAGATGTCTTTAAGGTAAGGTATGGGAAGGGTTCCGTTCGTCACTACACATGCCCTTTTTGGAAATTCTTTAACAAATAATTCAACCACATCTTGCCGCATCATTGGTTCTCCGCCTACAAGAGTTACAATAAAAACATGGTTTTTCTTGAATTTTTCCTTGATCACGTTTTTCCATTCGTTGAGCGTAAGTTCCTCATTTTCTTTTCTATTCAGCCACCAATAGCAATGTTCACAGTGCAGATTACATACATTGATTATATCTGCGGAACCATAAAACGGACTGTGTTTATTGGCAATCTTGTATCCCAAGTATTTTGTCATTAGGTGAAAATATGATGGTGATTCCTGTATTATTTGTCTGAAACCTCTGCCCATTATCTCCATGATCTAAACACTGACTATATTCAGTGGTCGGAATATTTAAGAAGTAAACATATTCAAATTTTGTTTCATCTATATTCATCACCACAATCACCAATAACTTCAATAAGATCATTGGACTTCGTGGTGATCCCATTAATTTGATCAAGATCTTCTTTGTCTAGGTTTAATCCAAAAACTTTGGCATTTTCCACTCTGTGTTCTGATATGCCTAGTCGTGTTCCCACTATGGTTCCTGATACTGCAGGCTTATCTAGAATAAATTTCAAGGCAATGTTTGAAATACTTGAATTATGTTTCATTGCAATTTTTTTTAAACAACTTAAAAGTTCTTGAAATCGTTCCCAGCCTCCCCATGCGTCAATCATATTCTTGTATTTCTGCAAACTCAGTGTATTAAGATCTGCTCTGACAGGTTCTGGCGCATTCAAATATTTCTCAGAAAGAAATCCGCCTAACAGTGTTCCATAAGCTAGAATCTTTATTCCATGCTTATTGCAAAGCGGGATCATTAGTCTTTCCGGTCTTTGATCAAGTATTGAATATTGAACCTGATGTGAAATAACACTAAATCCTACATCGATAATTTTTCTTGTTGTTTCGGTGTTGAAATTGGTCAGCCCTATGTACCTTATTTTCCCTTCTTGTTTCAGCTTTGTAAGATTCTCTAACGCTTTTACAAAATTTTCATCATTATAATCCCACCAATGGAACTGCACCAAGTCTATTGATTTTACTCCCATTCTTTGCATTGATCTCTCAATGTTGTACTGTACAATTGATTTACTCATCATGCCTGGTGATGGAACAAATTTGGTCAACCCTTGGATTCCTGCTTTTTCTATTTTCTGTCTGAATTTACCAAATAGTATCTCTGCCGGACCATAAATGTCTGCCATGTCCCAAGTTGTAAATTCTGCTGTATGATATTGCATCATGTCCAATATTGCTGCATCTACATCAATTTGGCCATGTCCGCCTGCAGTCTGCCACATCCCATTTATTATTCGACATATCTCAAAATCCGGTGCTAACTTTGTTCTTTCGACTAGGGTCATAATTATCAGGTTATTTTCTTGTACAGTTTTTTTCAAACTGTATCTATCTTTATCTCTTACTTTCTTTTTTCAGAATGTTTTTGTCTTTCTTAAAAAAACTGTAACTGTAAACATGTATAGAGCCGTTGCCAAAACTTCTGAAATAAGTGATGCAATAAATGGCTCTATATTTATCTCCAAAAAATAATACAATGTAGGCCATCTTATCACTAGGTATACAACTTCGCCTATGCCAAATGAAGAAATTAGTTTGAATAGTTCCTTTCTGATCAATTCTCTATTCATATCCATGTATCTTTTTTTATTATCTAAATAAAACAAAAATGAAAATATCATAAAATAAACTCCATATCCTACCCCAATGGTGATTGTAGTGTTTAAATGACTCTCATAGTTTGCCAGCGTCTGTGCAACCATGGCTGAAACCATGGCTGAACAAATAAAACAAATTATGAAGTTCCTATTTATCTGGAGTAACTGCTGGTTTAGCTTCACGATGTCATATTCTAGATTGGAATTATTAACCTTCACAAAGACTAATACATTTCAATTTGTATCAAATAATACATTCAATGATAAATCGTTGTCAATGGGTTACAAATGAACTTCTTGCGGCATATCACGATAACGAATGGTGTCGTCCCGAACATGATGATAAGAAAATATTTGAATTTCTGATTTTGGAAGGGGCGCAAGCAGGTCTTTCATGGCTAACTATTTTAAAACGCAGAGAAGGTTACAGAAAGGCGTTTTTAGACTTTTGCCCAAATACAGTGGCGGAATTTGACAATCATGATATCTCTGAATTGATGTTGAATTCATCCATCATAAGAAACAAACTCAAAATATTATCTGCAATCAATAATGCTCAAAAATTCCTAAAAATACAGAAAGAATTTGGTTCTTTTGATAATTATATATGGAAATTTACCAATTACATTCCTATAACAAATAATTTCAAAAAATTATCTGATCTCCCTTCCTCTAACAATATTTCAAGTATTATGAGCCAAGATCTTAAGAAACACGGATTCACTTTTGTTGGGCCCACAATTTGTTATTCTTTCATGCAGGCAATAGGTATGGTCAATGATCATGTAACCCAGTGTTTTTTGTATAAAAACCAATCATAACTGCGAACTCATACTGAGTATTTTTGTATGTGTTCTTAATTGCCTAAGATATTCTATTTTTTGGCTATTCTTGCTAGAACTTTTTCAAACTCATTAAGTGGTACAATCTTAACTGTACTGGTTGATGAAATCCCTACATCAATACACATGGTCTCTATGTCATGTGCATTATTTGCATCAAGAATAATTATCCATTCGTGTTCTAAAACTGACATGTAAAAACCAACTAATTTTTCTATGTTGTGCTTTTTGATGCTTTCTTCTAACTTTTTACCAATGCCAAGAAAAATTTGTTTACTTTCTTTATTATTCAATGGACAAGATTCAGGACTATGTATTGCAAACACTCCAAACAGCATGTAATTTGTCCATTCTTACTATTATTAAACTTTGAAAACAATCTGTTCTTAACTGTACGGCTCTATTGTTGATGATCATGTTGTTCCACATTCATCAATATATCTAGCATCATTGATATTCTGATGATCCTAATTTTTAATGATGAAAGACACCGTCTCATCATTTACAAAAACTGCTGGTCCAGGTATCTTGTTTGCCAGCACTGCAATAGGAGTTTCTCATTTAGTCCAATCCACACGAGCCGGAGCTGATTTTGGGTTCCTATTACTGGGATTTGTAGTTCTTGCTCTTCTTATGAAGTACCCCTTCTTTGAATATGGTTCCCGTTATGCCAATGCTACTCAGACTAGTATAATTGACGGATATCAAAAACTTGGCAAGCCCGTCTTGTGGACTTACTTCCTCTTGACTGTTGCTTCTATGTTTTTTGTTACTGGGGCTGTAGGCTTTGTCACGGCAGGATTTTTTGAAAATCTCTTCAATATCCAGTACTTTGAAAACTATTCGGTAGTCGTTTTGCTTGCCTTATGTGTGTCTATTTTAGCGATTGGTAAATACAAAGCTCTCGATGGTTTGATAAAAATCGTGGCAATTGTTCTTTTGGTTTCCACAACTATTGCGTTTCTTCTTGCTATAATCCATGGTCCAAATGCCCCAGTACCTGATTTTGAACCAAAAGAGTTATGGAATGAATCTGGACTCTTCTTTCTACTCGCTTTGATGGGATGGATGCCGATAGCAATTGATCTTTCAAGTTGGAATAGCTTGTGGACATTGGAAAGGATAAAACAAACCAACTATAAACCGAAATTACGGGAGACTTTATTTGAGTTTAGACTTTCGTATGTGATAACGGGTATTCTTGCTACCATGTTTGTAATACTTGGAGCCTTCATGTTTTTTGGCTCTGGAGAAGAATTACCTAACAATAATGCTCATTTTGCGCACAAGGTAGTAACAATGTATACCAACACAATGGGGGATTGGAGCTATCCTATCATCTCTGCTTCTGCATTTACAGTAATGTTTGGAACAATAATTGCTGTGTTTGACGGGTATTCAAGGACTCTTCAAAGAACAACTGAGTTAATTTTTTCCAAGAATACAAGTCTGTTTGACAAAACGAAAAAAGTGTACACAATTTTCTTATTTTTGTTATTGTCTGGCTCTCTTTTTGTAATATTTCAATTCGGGAATAATCTAAAACAGCTGGTAGATTTTGCCACTGTTCTATCGTTTGTTATTGCACCTATTATTGCAATCTTTAACTATAAACTGGTTGTTGGAAAACATCTTGATAAAAAATTCCACCCATCTTATAAACTAAAAATTCTAAGTATCGCTGGAATCTTGTTTTTGATTGGATTTGCAGCTATCTTTATCGTTATGTCTACGATCTAAATTTTCTTCTGTCATGTGGATTTTGTCTCTTCACATCAGCAAGTTTTTTAATAGATAAAAACATGTATTCATTGAAGATATGAAAATTTCCAAAAACATGCAAAATGCACTAAATAATCAGATTGAACTAGAAGCAGAAGCATCAAGTAACTATTTGTCTATGGCATCTTGGTGTGAAGTTACAGGTTATGATGGTGGTGCGAGTTTCTTTTATGCACAATCAGATGAAGAGAGAACACACATGCTAAAAATTGTTCATTATTTGAATAATCTTGGAATTCCTGCAGTCATTTCTGCTACAAAATCGCCCCCTAGTAATTTCAAATCATTGGAATCTATTCTTAAGATTGCTTTGAAAAATGAACAGACAGTTACTGCTGCCATACATAAGATGGTTGAAATTGCACAAAAAGACAAGGATCATTCTACGTATGCCTTTCTAGAATGGTTTGTAAATGAACAAGTTCAAGAAGAATCAAAATTTGAAACACTGATCCAAAAATTTGAGCTGATTGGCAGAGATAAACTTGCCATACATGAAATAGACAAAATTCTTGGTACTCCTGCGGACACTTCTGCTTGATCCTTGCTAAAGTCATTAATAACAGACTTTTTTTTAATCTTCTATGACTGTGACGGTCACAAAAATGCCTGGTGGTATTACCCAGTTATTCAATACAAAGACTGGTCGTGTTAGCTACAAGTGTAAGGCTGATTCTGGATATATGTTCATTGAGGCGTTTGACGGTATTGTCAAATTTAACGAAAAAGGTGCAATGGCTACTGTAACCGGTAATACTATCTCACTTGATTCCTGTGCTGTTATAAAGAAAGGTGATCCTCAATACAATCAGGCCGTATCTTATGTGATTCAATCGTACAAGGACTTTGTACGCCTAAAAACTGAAATGTATGAGAAAGAAATCCTTGATCTGGAACAACAACTGGTATCTAGTTAAAAAAATATTTTTGAACCATGGCATTTGAGGCAATTCTCTATGTTGGTGTCCTGATTTTATCTGCCAAGATATTTGGAGAATTATTACACCGAATAAAACAGCCTACTATTCTTGGCAACGTTATCGCAGGAATTATAGTTGGCCCTGCACTCTTTGCAGTTGTTCAACCAATAGATGAAATAGAACTATTCATTTCCATTGGGGTATTCTTTCTGTTTTTCCTAATAGGTTTGGAAGAAATTGACATTCCTGGCTTGTTCCGAGTTTTACGAAAAAAAATATTTGCAGGTGCAGCAGTTGCGTTTCTAATTCCATTTACAGCAGCATTTGTGTTGGGTGTTGCAATTGATCTGGATTTTGTAAAATCTATGGCAATAGCCTCTGTAATAGGCGCATCTAGTCTGGGTGTTACTGCTAAAATTCTAACCGATCTTGGAAAATTACGCTCGACTCTAGGACTCGAAATTTTCACTATCACTGCAATTGTAGAATTTATAGCAATAATTCTGGTCAGCATAATGATTCAGATAAACTCTGCCGATGAATCATTAGAATTTGGAAATGTTATCTGGTTATTTGTAAAAATGATTCTGTTTTTTGGTTCTGCTGGAATGTTTTCTGTTTTGGTACTACCTCATTTAATGCGAGCTATAAAGAAGCATCTCAAAGCCAAGGAAATCTATTTTGGAGCAGTGGTCGGATTCATTCTTCTAGTAGCATATTTTGCCGAAATAAGTGGAATACATGGAGCAATAGGTGCTCTCCTTCTAGGTATTGCTGTATCTAGAATGCCTCGTGATGAATATTTTGAAATTTCAAAAAGTCTTCATGCCGTGGGTTATGGGATTTTCATCCCCATCTTCTTTGCAGGAATTGGGTTGCATTTTGTTCCTTCATTCTGGGAGATCCCAATCTGGGTTATTGGGAGCTTTTTGGGTGTTATCGTGGGAATGAAATTCTTTGGTTCATACATTGCAGCAAGACTGGCACATATGATTCCTGCAAACGCAGTCTCATACGGTCTCATGTCTAAAGGTGCTGTGGACCTAGCTCTCATGCTTTCATTATTGGCCTCTGGCTTACTTGAGGAAAGTCTTTTTTCTTTATTGGTATTGGGTACTCTGATTATGATGGTGATGTCAAGCATTTTGCTTCAACGAAGCATCAAAAAACTGGCACAAATCAAAATCGGCTCATCAGAAATTGGTCTACTTCCACTATATTTCAGACAAGTTTTGTCCAATTTCAAAGTAGGTGATGTGATGAGTGAAGAATTTGTAAAAGTCCCTCACCGTCTAACTATCTCTTCATATCTGAAAGAATTTCCCGATGGTCAAAAAATATCGCATCTGGTATTTGATGAAAATGACCAATTACTAGGGGCTATATCTCCTAAGGAAATAAACAAGGTAGAAAAAGAATTATGGCCCGAAATTGCAATTGGCAAGATAGTCAATCCTCACATAGCACATGTAACTTTTGAAGAATATCTTTTTACGGTAGTTCAAAAAATAAATTCCCAACATTTTGATTTGATTCCTGTGATGTCGATTAACTACGACAAGGTAATCGGGGTAATACGAAGTCAGATGTTAATGGATCTACTGACACAAGAAACTAATTAGCGTTTTATTGATATCTTTCACACCTACATCCTTTCACAAGACACTTGCCATTCCCTTCAAAATGTACTGAATTGTCGTGATAACACCCAATTTTCTGATTTTTACAGTTCATCCTCTACTAATAGACAATTATAATTATGTATTAATTGTATTTTATTTATTGGCTAGTATCAAAAGCATAAAGAACATTTTCCTCTTTGTAGCTGGCGGAATCATTGCCATTGTTGTTGGCTCATTCATGATTCGTGGTACAATGCATATGTGGGACAAGCCTAATTCTGATTCTGATAAAAATAACAACTAAAAAGTAGTGGTCATAACCAACTATGAATTGCTTAGGGATTCATCCATTCGTAAATCTGTTGATCAATATGTTAAACGTAGAATACTGGACATTCCATCCGAAATCAGTCAAACATTTCCCAATGTACAGAAAATTTGGAAGTGTGATTCTGAAATAGATTTTCTTTATGGCTATTATGTGGGAAAAATTGAAGAGGGAACTATGAATTATCTTCTAAAAGCCACTCGTAGTTCTAGAGGAGGACTCATAGACTTGTTCGAAATACGTGGGGTTATTGAAACCTATCAAAAACAGCTAAGGGACTCTATCCAAAAATCTCTTTCCGCGAAGTAAAAATACTAGAGTTGTGGTAATCTATTATGGTAGGACCACAAGATGGAGGGTTTGGATTTGATCAATCAAAAAAGTACACCAATGTTGAAAACTTGGATCAAATATGTGTACAATGTCAAGCTGGTCAACACAAAAAATGTCTTGCAAAAACAAAAGAACAACCAACCTGTGAATGCGAACACTGCATAATTTATGGTTGATTTTGCTCAAATGATAATTTTTTAATAATATAAAATATTGCTTGTTCACATGTCGGAACGATTTGAGTTTGATTGCATATATTGTGGAAAAGAATTTGGCGAGGATGTAATTGAATTGGCTGTACATATTGGAAAAGAACATGATCCAGTAAGATCAGATGATTGTTGATCAATTAGATTCAATAATACCTCTGCTCGTTTAAGATTGTGAGTAAGATCAAAAAAATTGCCGCATGGGTTGCGATAATTGGTGGAGGAATTGGTTTTTTCTTCTTTTCACAATACGCTGCAGAGGCCATGCGATAAAATATGAAAACTAATTACATTCCATTTTCTTAAAAATTCTATGGGTTTAATCTCTCCCGACGTTAGGGATTTCCTACATAATCAAAAACTAGGCTATGTAGCTACTGTCTCGGTGGACAATCTACCGAATTTGTCTCCAAAAGGTACAATATTTGGCTTGGATGATCACACTCTGGTATTTGCTGACATACGTTCACCTGATACTATGAAAAACATCAAGCATAATCCTTCAGTTGAAATTAACGTAATAGATCCATTGTTGAGGAAAGGCTATCTGTTTCGAGGAGAGGCTAAAATTCTCAAAGAAGGAAAACAATATGATGACATTCTAAACCATTACCGCTTGAGTGGAGTCAAAAATCCCATTAAAGGAATAGTACTTGTAGACATCACCAGTATGGAGGATGTCATTTCCCCTTTGTATGATTTAGGACTTACTGAGAATGAAATAAAATCTAGGTGGCAAAAACACTTCCAACAATTATAGTTCTCCACCAAATGTATCTGTTGACTTGAGTCTTGCTAATTCTTTTTTTGTTTTTTCATGTTCTTCTCTTTCTTTCTCTAGTAATTGTTGGACCGTTTCGAGCTCTTTTTCCTTCATATTTAGTTTTGATTTTAATGATCCCACTAATGCACTCGCAGCTTCGATAATCCCACTTGTATTTTTCTGACTTGGCTCTTCTTTTTTCATAATTGCTTTTTCTGTTTCAGAAAGAGTAGTCGTTGTGTCAATTACTGTTTCTCTTGGAATATTTACAAGCTCTTCCCTCGCATTATACAGTCTAGAGTTGATATCGTCTAATTCTTCCCGTGCTTGAATCTCCTGTGCTCGTATCTTGTGTAATGACTCTTTTTCGTTTACTATCTGTGATTTAATACTCTCAAATTCGTCTTTAGTTTTTTGCAATTCTTGCTTTATTTTTGCAAGGTTTGAATCTGATTTGCTGATCTCCTCTAGTGATTTTTTATTGATATCTAATCTCTGTTTGTCTGTTTCAATCTTTGACCGAATATCTCTGTACTGTCTTTGAATTGTATCTAGTTCAATTTTTTTCTGGTTGGCCTCTTTCTTCACTTCCATTAAATTACTTACTGCTTGCTCGTATTCATTTTTGACATTGGTTAGCTTTTCATTGATTTTATTAATCTCCTCTTGCTTGGTTCTAAATTGAACTTGCAGATTTTCAACTTCTACTTCGAGATCATTTTTTAGTATGTACTCTTCACTATTTTGAGAAACTTTCTCATCTGTGTCTTCTTTTTTCTTCCCAAAAAGCCCCATATCTTCCTCTTTTTATTCTGAAAGATGAACGTTTCTTTAATCTATCTTGGTCTGTTTTTTATGAATCTGATGTAAAAACCAATACTGCCTATTGCTATTCCTCCTACAAGCGATACTTGAGCCAATTCAGGATATGTTGGATTTATGTTTGGTGCCAAAAACAGCAACAAAGCTCCAAAAATAATTAACGCAAATCCTCCACTGTTTTTTGATCTATTGTGTTCGCTATGGGCCATTTTAGACTTGTTTTGCAATTAACTCTGCAACTTTTTTTCTACCAATGTCTGATATGAACGGTCCAATTTTGGGTCCTCGTGGTGCACCCAAAATGATTTGATATAATACTCTGAAAAATTCCTTTGGTTGAATGTTATGTGATTTTGCAATTTGATATATTGTATTCTGAATATCTTCGAGTTCTTCGTCTGATGATAAAGCCTCCGATAACTCATTCAAAGCATTTCTTGAAATTTGGTCCAAATTAATTTTGGATTTTTCTTGCTGCTCGAATTCATCAGCAAAGTTTCCTGCAATCTCAATTAATTTTGTTATCTCTGGTTCTGATATCTTAATTACTCCATAATCCAATAGTTTCTTTGTAACTAACTCTATTCTGTTGTCTTTGAAAATTTTACACAATTCTACCAATAATGAGTAGTTCACATGCGTGCTAATTTGTTTTGGTGGTTCTAGAAGATTGACATATTCATATAATCCCCTCATTTTTGTCAGTTTTGCCTGATTGTCTACCTTTACTTTTCCAAAGTAAACGTCTTCTAATTCGTTGTATTCATTTATCAGAGATGGAATATCTTCAAATCCCAATTCTCTAGCTCCCGTGATTCTTTTATAGAGTAAAAGTAGGATTGATTTTGGAGTTCCAAACTCTAACCATTTTTGGGCAGTGACTACATTACCTAATGATTTTGAAATTTTTTTTCCTCCCTTATCTAAAAACATTTCATATTTTACATGATGAGGGTGAGGATGACCCAAAATCTCATCTGCTACCCAGTCATTCACCTTCACTGAATCCATAATGTCCTTTCCATAGGCTTCAAATCTGATGTCAAATGCAGACCATCTTGCAGCAAATTCTACCTTCCATGCTAGTTTACCTAGATCCTTTGCGATATCTGCCTCGCCTTCGTATCCGCATCCTGTAATTCTTTTAGAACCTATTTCTGTGTCTTGGCATTTGTATCTCACCTTTTTTTCATTTTCGATATACTCAAATGATTCAGCAGTGTATAGCCTATCACAATTTTTGCATACTGGAAAATACGGTAAAAATTTCTGATATTTTTCTTGACCTACAAGTTCTGAAATTTTGTTTCCTATCTTTGTACTGTTTTGAAGTATGGTGTGAATTTGTTCCTTTAACAAACCTTGCTTATACGTGTCGATGGCTCTTCTGAACTGGTATTTTATTCCAGTTTTATCTAATCCTTCCAAAAGTAGACTGCTCATATGCATTCCATATGATTCATGACATCCAAATGGATCTGGTATTAAGGATACTGGTTTTGCAAGATGTTTCTCCAATGATTCAGGGAATCCCTCTGGAATTTTTCGCAGTCCATCGAGATCATCTGAATATGCAATTAATTCCGATTTATATCCAAAATTTTCAAGCGCGAGCTTAACTCCGTATGCACGTACAGCATCCCCTAAACTGCCAATATGAGGAACACCTGATGCTCCTAAACCGCTTTCTACTCTGATATTTTCTAATTTTCGACCTAGGTTTTTTTCACGTTCAATTAACTCAAAAGCTAATTTATCTATCCATGTTCCTTTTCCTATGATCTCTTGATTATCCATTTACCTACAATGACTTTGCCATGTATGGTCCATATAACGAATACCCTAATTTTCGATAGTATTCTCTAGTTCCTACAGCACTTATCACCAAAATTTTCTTAACTCTGAATTCATCGTGTGCTATTTCTTCCGCTTTTCTAATCAAATTTTTTCCTAATCCAGAATGCTGAATTCCATCTCTGTCCTTTTCTCCGATCTTCAAAGATTTGCCATACACGTGCAATTCTCGTACTATACAGCTTTCATTAACCTCACTTCTATGTGCCAAACCGCTTGGTTTTCTTAATCTCAAGAAACCATATATTGAATCATTACTGTCTTCGTAAGATAGGAACACTTCTTTACCTCCTGACGATTCATAGTTTATTCTGTTCATCTCTACGTCTTTTTGTGGTTTATTTTCAGATAGTCCAGCTTCTCTACATCTTATACACTTACAAGATGTTCCTTGTTCTCTGAGACTTTGATGTACTATTTGTCTTAAATTCCCCTCTTTTGGGCCTGCAATGATTTCCCTAGGTGAAATCTCTCTTTGAACTCTCATTATTCTAACCCATTTTGGAACATTTTTCTTTATCTCTGTAAGGACTCTTATCATTTCCTCATTTGAGTACGGTGTATATTCTCCTTTTTTGTATTCGTCATACATAGGAGTGTTTTCTATAACCAATGACGGGTAGATCTTTAGCATGTCCGGTTTTAGTCTGCTATCTGTAAACAATTTTTTAAAATCTGAAATATCCTGCATTGGTGTAACTGTTGGAAGTCCGGGCATCATATGTGCCACAATCTTATATCCTGCATCTTTTGAAATCTGAAATGACTCTAACACATCATTATATGTATGGCCTCTATTTACAATTTTATAGACTCTCTCTTGCAGAGTCTGCACTCCTATTTCTATTCGTGTGATTCCATAGTTTAACATCCAATCAACATGATCTTGCTTACAATAGTCTGGTTTTGTTTCAATCGTGAACCCCACATTTCTAATTTTTGCCGTTTCATTATTCGATTTTGCTTCTTCTAACGATTTTGAACTTGTTCCACTTAAAGCGTCATAACATTCTGTGATAAATTTCTCTTGGTAGTCATTAGGCATGAACAAGAAGGTTCCTCCGACTATCACTATTTCCATTTTAGATGGCTCATGACCAAACGCAATTAACTTGTTAATTTTAGATGTGATCTGTAATTTTGGATCATAATTACTCTCTATCGCATTAAGAGTTGATGGTTCATTTCCTGTATAGCTATTTGGTGAATTGAATTCTATTCCTCCTGGACAGTAAGTACATCTTCCATGAGGACATGCAAATGGTTTTGGCATCAATGCAATTACTGAAACACCTGATGCAGTTTTGATTGGCTTTTTCAATAATGTATCTCGTAATCTTGAAAAATCTTGTTCTTTTGCAACCGCCAATATCTCGTGATTTCTGGGTATCCTATCTAGAGAATACTTTGCACAGATTTTCTTGATTTCTTCTTTTACTTGTTTTTTAGTTGGTTTGTTAATGGAAAGTAAATTTACTGTTATCTCTGTACATGCCTTTGAAAATAATGAATCTTGACTGCTCATGAATGATTGAAACTATCTGGACATAAATTCTTTAAACAAGTTTGTTTTGATCTATTTAGTTTTCTTCACACCTTTCTTGGCAGCTGTCTTCACACCTTTCTTGGCAGCTGTCTTCACACCTTTCTTGGCAGCTGTCTTCACACCTTTCTTGGCAGCTGTCTTCACACCTTTCTTGGCAGCTGTCTTCACACCTGTATTTTCATCCAAATCGATTTCTTCTTTTAAAATCTTCAATTCGTCGATTTCTTCTTTTATTTTTTCAATCTCTTTTAAAATCTTCAATTCGTCGATTTCTTCTTTTATTTTTTCAATCTCTTTTAAAATTTCTGGAGTAACTCCGTGATTCTCAGACATTACCTGTATCTTGAACTTTTACATGCAATTTAAGACTTTTTGAAGTTCTCTGACTTGGTTTGTTGGATTAATGACCTTTCTTCTGTTCTTTTTTATACTCTATTTTCAACCAAATTGGTGTGATTATTGTAGTCACTGCTACCATAATTACAATTGTGGAGTATACGTTCGATGTCAGTACTCCTGATGATACTCCTACTCCTGCAACAATCAATCCTACCTCGCCTCGAGAAATCATTCCTATACCTACTCTCATTCCCTGAGCCTTGTCCTTCAAAAACATCATAGCTGGGAGCCCACATCCAAATAGCTTTGTAACAATTGCAACTGCAATTATTATGCCACTTAACATCAGTACCTCCCAGCTTACTTGTCTAAAGTCTACCTGTGCGCCAATAATTGCAAAAAACAATGGTGCAAATATCAAACCTATTTTTCCAATATAATTTTCCACTTTTTCAAATACCTTAGTAGTTGACAGAGCCATGCCTACTGCAAATGCTCCTACTATTGGAGATAACCCAATTGATCCTGCTAGTGCGGCAGCTCCAAAAAAGGAAGCTGTTGCAATTCCTTCGACACTTCCTTTGGCCTTCCAAAGCCGTGGTGTGATTATCTTTGGAATCACAAGAACAGATACAACAAGCATTACTGCGAAGAATCCTAATACCTGAAGAATAGTTATTGTTACTTCCATAATGTCTATGTTTTCCACTCCTCCATCGCCTCCGGCAATTGATGTGACCACTGATAGCACAGCAATTGCTAAAATATCATCGACTACTGCTGCACCGATAATCAGACGTGCTTCTGGTGCTTTTAATTTTCCAAATTCACTTAATACTTGAATAGAAATTGCAATGCTTGTTGCAGTTAATGCTGTAGCAATAAGCATTGATTGTAAAGCATCAAATCCGAACATCTGAAATACCAGCAATCCTGCGAAAAAGGGAACTACCACACCTAGTGTTCCCACCGTAAATGAAGATTTTCCTCCTCTGAGAAACTCCTTTGGAGTCATCTCAAGTCCTGCCATGAATAGAATCACAATTGCGCCGATTTCACCTAATACTCTAATCTCGTCATTAATGTGGAGTAAAGGAAGCCCATCTGCTCCAATGATATATGCTCCTAACGCAAATGGACCTATGATCATTCCTGCAATCAATTCCCCTAGAACTATTGGTAATTTCAGTCTCAGAAATAATTCTGCCATTAGTTTTGCTGCAAATAATAAAATGCCTACGCCGATAATTGTCTCAATAAAATGTGCTTCTGCTGCCATCTTTCCTATATCTAAATTTAAACATGGCCCATATAAGGCGATGTCTAGTCGAAAATTATTTCTTGTTTGTCTAATTATGCGATTTTAACTGAATTTACAAAGACTCCTTTCTTTGAAACTATCCTACCAATCTCTTGGTTTTTTACTCCATGTTTTTTAAAAATCGACTTGATTCTTTCAACTTGTTCTTTTGGAGATACAACACAAAATCCAATTCCCATGTTGAATGTCTTGTACATCTCTTCTATTTTCACTCCTTGATTGCTTATCAATTCCATAATGGGTGGCATTTCTGGTAATGAATCAATTTCGTATCCTATTTGTTTGAGTCTGGTTAGTTTTGTAAATGATCCCCCTGTTATATGTGCCATTCCTGATATCTTACATTTTTGAATTATCTCTAGTACTGGCTGTACATAAATTTCGGTCGGTGTTAATAATACGTCTCCTATCATTCCAACGCCCTTGACCTTGTCTTTTATGGAATATTTTGTCAATAGAGCCTTTCTCGCAAGAGAGTATCCGTTAGAATGAATTCCACTACTTTTTGCGCCTATGATTACATCTCCTGGTTTTATTTTATTTCCTAAAACAAGTTTATTTTTTGATACTAGCCCAACTACCATCCCTGCTAAATCAAAAGCAAATCCTTTACCTTCAATTACATCTGGCATTATTGCCGTTTCGCCACCTACTATTGGCATTTTTGCTTTTTTTGCTCCTTTTACCAACCCCTCAACAATTTTTTTGAAAATCTGTTGGTTGTTTTTATTTGCAGCAATATAATCAACAAATGAAATTGGAGTGGCCCCAATACATATAATGTCATTTACATTCATTGCAACACAGTCAATCCCTATGCTGTTGTACCTCTTCATCATGTTGGCAATTATTACTTTAGTACCTACACCATCCGTATGTGTAGCTAGGAGATTTCCTCCTGGGATCTCAACAATTCCTGCATAGTGGCCAAAACCGTGTTTTATTTTTGCCATTTTTTGTAATTTATGAGTTGATTCAATTAGATTTCCTATTGCTACCTGACTCTTCTTGATCTTGGAAATGTCAACTCCTGCTTTTTTGTATGTCAAACTCATAATTTGTTGCGTATTTATTTTGAATAAAAGAATTTGCTTATGCTTTTACATGTACATTCCGGCTATCTCTTCTCTGTGCTCAACATATTTTTGTGATAGCTCACTGAATTCTGAATGCAGTCTTTCTTTTTCTTCCTTTAGCCCTGTAGTGTCAATATTCATGTAGTAAAACCTGTTCAGGGCCTCAATTAGGGTCGACGCTGCCATGGGATCTGGTGATATTTTATTCGCTTTTGCTAATAATGCTATTCCCTGAATTTCTCTAACTAAACATTCGTTTAAAATACCTCCCGGCAATCCTGTTATGAAACCTTGTGGAATCATGCTAATTCCTCTGTCTGCCATTGTCCGTACTAGATCCTCTTCTGCTGCACAGTATGCTTTATTGTCATGCTCGTTACTGGCAACTCCATCTAAAATTACAATTTCTTTTGAACCTTTAGATGCTGCCCAATCTAGTATTGTGGATACTAGAGAATACAACCCCTCCATTCTTAATGTGATCTCACAGATAACTGCACATATCGTTCCCTTCTTATCTGCATAGAATCTAAATGGATGACGGAGTCTTCCTCTCATGAATACCGTTGATGGTGGAAGGTGTTTTGATCTCATTACTCCCATCTCTTTCATCCCAAGTTGTTCAATTATGTGGTTGATTGCAATCGGACCTACTAACCCTGCTCCAACGAATCCTGCAAATATTATGGGATTGTTGAATTCTATTTTTTCAAATTCAAATACTTCTGCTTCTGGAAATTCTTTTGGCATTATTTATGTCGAATTCATCTAGATAATTACCTTCTAACTAAGTATTTTGTAACCAATCTGTTAGTTGTTTTTCTGTATGAATAAATTCAACATTAATCTTCCCTTGTCTGTTATGGAGTAAATGACATTCACTCCTACTGCTTCCTTTTGCACAAAATTATAGTCTACACATAGATGCAAATAGTTTAGAAATGATTTCTTCATCCTGATCTTGGACTTTAGATACAAATCCGAAAATGTCATAGGATTCCCTCTTAATTGATACAATAATTTTAACAGCGATAAAGTACTATAATCTCTAGTTCGTGCTTTTACCGCATCTAGTATCTGTTCGTCTCTTTTTATGATAAAATCTTCAAACTGATCTGCTACCTCTACAGGCACATATGTCATTCTTGCTCGCATTATACCGTACCATACGGTACATTACTTTATTAACTTTGGGTCTGATCTTTGTTGATCCTCTGGTTTGGCTTTTTTAGTTTCTAGATGAAATCGGTTCAATTGCTAACTGTGGTGAATTGACTCAAATTTGATCTTAGATTGCATGCACTGCAAATCGTTCAAATTATTGATGATAGTTCAATTCAGATCTCATGTTACATTTTTTCTAATCTGAATTTAACGTATTTCTTTTTATTCTAATTACCAATATTTTTTGTCACATCATTATCAAATATTTGCTTTAAATCAGTGTTAGAAATGGCAACTGCAAAAAAAGCATCAACCAAAAAAGCATCAACCAAAAAA
>JAGQHF010000088.1 GCA_020431985.1 Nitrosarchaeum sp.
GTAACCTTGCCTGACAGCTATGTCAGTGTAAACCAAGCTCTGAAACATGCAGGTGCAAAAATTGGAACGTCAGTAGAGATTGACTGGATAGATTCTGAGTCAATTCCAGATTACAGCATACTGTCACAGTATGACGGAATATTGGTACCGGGAGGTTTTGGAGACCGAGGTTCGGAAGGAATCATAAACACTGCAAACTATGCAAGAGAAAAAGACATACCATATCTTGGAATCTGCTTTGGATTTCAACTGGCAGCGATTGCCTTTGGAAGAAACGTGTTAAATCTTGAAGACGCAAATTCTACAGAAATAAAACATGATGCAAAGAATCCAATCGTTGATCTTCTGCCAGAACAGAAAGACGTTTCAGATTTGGGAGGATCATTGAGACTTGGAGCCAATGACATTCAGGTAAAACAAGACTCGATGGCATACAAAATTTACAAGTCCAATAGAATTTCAAAGCGACATAGGCACAGATATGAAATCAACAAAAACTACATACCGCAATTTGAGGAAAACGGCATGACTTTTTCAGCAGAGAGTGATGGGGGAAAGAGAATGGAGATGTTAGAAATTCCATCCCACAAGTTCTATCTCGGAGTACAATTCCACCCAGAATTCAACAGTAGGCCTGGCTATCCAGAACACGCGTTTGTCGCTTTTGTAAATGCAGCAGCAGACAAGAAATCCAATTGAGTCATTCTATCTTGGATATTTCGTAAATCTTTTGTCTTGCGTCTCTAATCGAGATCTTCTTTTTTACATATCCCTTTTTTAGCAGATGGCTCAGTGCAAGTCTAACTGTTCTGTCAGGGAGCAGAGTCTTGTTTGCCAGGTCTTTTTGTGTCAGTGCACCTTCGTATTCCAAAGTTTTTAGCAAAAGCTTTGCACTGGGTGGCATGCTGAGTAGCTCCTCGGCCAGATGGACTTTCTTTGCTAGTGCAGAGATTGCAGTAGAATCTTTTTTGAGACGAATTATCTTGGCAGGTGGGAAGAATTGGCTGCATTCAACCATCTTGTCTACTTTGTATCGGTCAAGTCCATCTAGTACAACCTCACAATGAAGCCTGGCAGAAATATCATCAATTTCAATTGCACTTGTGTTTGAGACAATAATTGGCCGTCTTGTGACATCTAAAGAGTTGACGGATATTATTTCAAAGACTGAAGAATCCTGAAATATCACTGGACCTCCGGCAGACATTGAGTAGGCAGATGAGCCTATAGGAGTAGACACTATTATTCCGTCACTATTATCGTGCCATACCTCCTCTCCATTTACACGCAAAGTATGTTCCATCAGCATTGCGCTCTTTGAAGAAAAGACAGCAACGTCATTTAGTATTGGATACACGTTTTTCCCGTCAATTTTTACCCCAAGTCTTGGAACTTCTTCCACGGTATAGTTTTGTTTTTTTAATATGTTAGCGTATGATGAAAACTCACGGAGGTCAACTTGCGCCAGGAATCCACTCGATTCTCCCTCCGTGATTCCCAGAACCGGCAGGGTTGAATCAAAGGTGCGATGAAAATAGTTACGGACCCCCTTGTCTCCGCCTAAAACAATGACACAGTCAACTTGTCTTGCTTTGGATTTAGAGGAAATAGCAAATGATTTGATGTCTACATCATCAAGGATTTTTTTAATGGTCTTTGCTGCCGAATCGTTTGCACCAGATCCATATACCCCTATTTGCACACTGAAACAAAACCATGGCACAATAAAAGGATAAATTTCTAGACCTGTCTGTATTTTACCAAATTGTAAAAGTACGAAGCGTTTGTCTCGATTTGGCCACGCTTTGGAATCTTCAACAACCCAACATCTTTCGAATCAAGTGCAGCCTGTGCAGAGCCTCCCGCAAAACACAAGGCCCACAAAAAGTCGTTTTCTTTAAGCATGGTGCAGCAAAAAGTTGCACTGAATATATCCCCAATTCCAGTTGTGTCATGTACTTTTTTGTTTGGAAGTGTTATAGAGTAAATCTTGTCTTTGACAAGTAATGAGACATTTATCTTGTCAGTGTATAGAACGTGTTTTGCTCCCTGTTTTTGTAAGGCCAGCATCATCTCATCGGGAGTTCCAGAAACAAGAGACGATGCTTCTTCAGGATTGACCTTGATTGCATCAATTTCACTAAGGTCCAATGCAGTCTTTTCCAAGAACACCTTACCAGTTGAGTCTGTTCTTCTCAAAAACCCCTGAGGATCTACGAATGTAAACTTGGAGTCTTTTTTTATCTTTGAAAATGTCTCATTCGATATCTCATGATAAATCGGGCTTACAAGACAGCCATCGGCATTGGTTTTGTCATAGGTTATCGGTTCGCATTCATTTTCAAGCCTCAGGGTCCTGTCAGCTCCATCAATATCAATTCCAAATCGTGTAGTGGCAGACTCTGATAAAGCATCATCAAAACTTATCTTGTTATCTGAAAGATATTGGTGTGGAAAGTCTTTTCCAAATTTTGTAAACAGGTCCACATCAAATTTGAGCTCGCGTGCAGTTAGTCCGCAATAACATGCAGCACCTCCGATTTGTGGGTATGTAGAACCATCAAGTGAAATAGAGTCAATAGCACAATGTGAAAAAACAGCAAGTTTCATTTTCTAAAATTGCATGCGTTATGATTTAGTGTTTTGCATTTTTGCAAGGCATTCCTTACAAAGCAGGTTTCCTTTTAAAATGACAAGCTCTGTATTTGAAGTGAAACAAACATGACACAGTCCGCGCATTTTCCTAAAAGACAAAACCCGATCTAGAATTAAAACATGCTTGAATTTTTGCCATTTTTTGTTAAAATATGGACAATTTCTACAATTAACCGCAAGAATATAAGGAGGCAGTACGGTGCTTTGTCATGCCACTAAAACGTGCAAGTAGAGGTAGGACCAAAGGGGGCAAAGGGTCAACAGGAGTAGTTCAATGTACAAACTGTGGACAGACTGTTCCAAAAGACAAGGCAAAAAAGGTCACATCTAGATTGAACCTAGTTGAGCACACACTTGCAAAAGAATTGCGTGCACAGGGAGCATACATTGCATCACCTACAGTTCTAAAGTGGTATTGCATATCATGTGCAATTCATTTTAAGATCCTCAAGATACGATCTGCTGACAGCAGACGAAAGCGCGGTAAGCTCCGATAGAACTTAGTCTTTTATGTTCTTGGCAGTGACTATCATTCTTTGAATTAGAGTGATTCCAGCTATAATCACCACTATTACAATTGCTGCCTCCATAAATCCCACAATACCGATAATTGCAACCGCTAGTAACCTCTCTGCTCTCTCGCCAATACCAACTCCCTGCAACTTGATATTGAGTGCATCTGATTTTGCACGTGCATAGCTTACCAGCAACGAAAGGGTTATGGCAAGAAGTACAAGATAAGGCTCAGCATAACCGCCCACAAGTATTCCTAAAAAAATTGCAGTTTCTGCAATCTTGTCAAACATAGAGTCAAGATATGACCCCTTATGAGATGTCTTACCAGACACTCTTGCAACTTGTCCATCAACCATGTCAAAAAACCCTGAAACAAGCAAGAGAACTCCTCCGATAATGAGACCAAACTCAATCCCCAAACCATACACTACAGCAGAGGCCAAGGCAAACACCAATCCTATGCTTGTCCAAAAATTTGGCGAAAGTCCAGTAGCCGCAAAGGCCTTGCCAATCTTTTCAAGTGTTGGTCTTAACCGCTCTCGGAGGTTATTTAGCACGTGTTTCTCCCAAAACCCACATATATAAAAAATGAGAGAAGCGAGGGTTCAGTTTGAAGTATAGTAATTTTTGAACCTTGTCGCTATAGGGAATCATCCAGTATCATGCATTCTGTATGCATAGGATCGTCAACAAAATCAAAACAGTTGACACATAGAAAGCTTGATGGTTGTTCGCACACCATGCATGTATTGAAAATTTCTAGTTCCTCACCACAATTTCCACAGTTATCACATTTTGTATTCATAAGATAGATACAAAAAGTCAGGATAAAACCAAACTAAGATCGTTTCTGTTATGCACTAGTCAATTTTGTTTGGCAATAGAATCAACTGAAGAA
>JAGQHF010000089.1 GCA_020431985.1 Nitrosarchaeum sp.
ATTTGGATTAATGCCATTCTATGGGCACTTTTCTGAAATACTATATAATGCATTTCCCACTTGGCCCCGTGTGGAATTTAGGATGCAGGCATATCTGATTTAAATACCAAAACTGATCGATTAGAACCCATGAGCATATCTGATAAGACAAGAAAGGCACTTGAAAAGATCGGTCTTACTAGTTATGAGATCAGAACGTTTTCCTCATTGCTCAAGGCAGGTGAGCTAACCGCATCTGATCTCAGTCAAAAGTCAGGTGTGCCGTATTCGAAAATTTATGAGGTCTTGGGAACATTAGAAGATAAGGGGTGGATCGGCTCAGATGACTCTAGACCTACAAAATATTTTGCAAAATCCCCCTCAACTGGGATAGAAGTTACAAAACAAAGGATGGAGAGTGATTTTTCTCAAAATCAGAGTATTATTCTAAACGAACTGGTTCCTCTGTACGAGAAGAGCGGAACCAGTGAAAGGCCAGACATATGGGTATTGTCAGGAGCCATAAACATAGCTGCCAAGATTCTGGAGATGGTAGAATCATGTAGGAATGAGGTAATGATTGCATTGCCTGAGGCAGGAGAGGAATTAGTTAAGCAGGCCTTGCCAAAACTGCGCTTGCTGCATGACAAAGGTGTAGAGATCACCATACTCACATCGGACAAGATGGATAAAGAGTCTGTAAAGGCAATATCAAGAGTGGCCACTGTAAAAATCAAAAAAGGCTTGTTTGGGGGAGGAATAATTTCTGACAAGAGATATGTGGTGATTTTGTTGGGACCGGAGATGGCAGTGAACTCTTCAGAAGTAGTTGCAATATGGGCAGATCATGCAGGATTGGCAGGATTTGCAAGGCAGTACTTTGAATATTTATTAAAAGATTCAAGGAAAGTCTAACATGGATGCATTAAGTGACGAAAATGAAGAGACTCTCTTTGTAGGTACTGCAGAAGCTGAACATGTTGAGATGTATCTAAAAGCAATATGGCATATCAAGGAGAGAGGAGAGGAAGTCAAGATCAGTACAATTGCAAAGATGCTAAACGTAAGACAGCCAAGTGTTGTCCAGATGCTCAAAAAACTCAATGGGCAGAACCTGGTAAACTACAACAAGGCCGGAGTAGCGCTTACCGAAGATGGAGAAAGAATAGGTGCAAGCATGATGAGAAATAGCAGATTGCTTGAAGTGCTGATGGATAGTGCACTCAAAGTTGAGATAGATGAAGAGATGGTCTGCGGGATTGAACATCACATGAATAAGCAGTTTACTGATGCACTTTGCACGATGTTAAAGCATCCTAGAAAATGTCCACACAGCAATGACATTCCAATGGGCGAATGCTGTAAGGCTTTGTAATCAGTGGACCTCACATCCTAAAAGATATAATGTATGACAGAAAATCAAGTGCATGGCATGTTTTTGTGGATGTGACACTTATGAAAAAGACGCAAACGGGTTCAAGGTTGCGTGTGTAAAATGTGGACACGGTCCACAAAACCACGATGAGGAGTTTAGAGCTTCGGCAAGAAAGAATGAGTCACAAAGCCAAAAACGAGACGCCGACTTTGGATAGTCACTCGCCAATTATTTTAACCAAGACTCTCTTTGGTCTTTTACCGTCAAATTCACCATAGAAGATCTGCTCCCAAGGTCCAAAGTCTAAATTTCCATCAGTAATTGCAACCACAACTTCCCTTCCCATCACTTGACGTTTTAGGTGGGCGTCAGCGTTGTCCTCTCCAGTTTTGTTGTGATCATACTGTTCGATAGGTTCGTGCGGTGCAAGTCCCTCAAGCCACTTTTCATAGTCGTGGTGCAATCCAGTTTCATTGTCGTTGATAAAGACACTTGCGGTAATATGCATTGCATTGACAAGACACAGTCCTTCCTGAACCTTGCTCTTTTCTACCAGTTTTCTGACATCAGGAGTGATGTTGACAAAGCCTCTTCTTGATGGAACATTAAACGTGAGGTATTCAGTTAAAAACCGCATGATAAAAGACACCTGTAACCTCATAAAATTCTAAGCAGGCTCAGAACTCAAGATCCTCATCATCATTCAAAGGGATAGGTTCATCACTGCCTGCATGGCAGAATCTGTTCAAATACTAATTGAGTCTTTCAAGAAGCTTGATAAGTGGCAATTTGTTCATGTATTCAAAATGGTTGCGATTGACACTCCGGCATCACTTGAAAGTTTTCGAAGATTCATCATCTCAAGCACATGCAAGTCATATGCCCCTAGGAGCTATCTAGATGATTTTGAGGTGTTTGCAGAGAGAGAAGATAGTCTCGGCTCCATTTATGTAGAAGCGGCAGACAAGGTAACTTTGAAAAAAATTCGAGATATAACATTTGTCAACGCAAGAGATGTCCTGGGAATAATTTACAATTCGAAAAGTGGAAACACCTCCCTAAAGTGGCGCCAAATCAAGAAAAATCATGGAAAGGTGACAGGAGAGGCATCAGCAAATTCTCTGACAAACCTGGCTGAAACAGGAGTGCTTACTTTGGAGTGGGTGGAAAACTATCTAAAGAAAAAAACTGAAGAAAACACCAGCAAGGTCACAAGCTAAACTCTTTTCTTGTCATGAGTCAACCATCATTATGATTACAAAAACAATTGACGACAACTCAATTGCTGTAATGCCAGAAGATTCAGATGATCTCTTTAACTTGCGCAGAATAATCTCCAAAGGAGACAGAATAGTAGGCGATACAAGCAGGGTCGTCAAACAAGACAAAGAGTATGCAAGACCCGACAGGGGGGACAGAGTAAAAGTAAGAATTGCATTGACCGTTGAAAAAATTTCACTAGATGATGTTTTGGATAGACTAAGGATAAGCGGAATCATTACAGAATCAAGCAATGAGGCAGTACCTCATGGTTCACATCATTCATTTATTCTCAAAGTTAATGACAGAATCACAATCTCAAAAAAATGGGGACCAGTTGCGAAAAAAATTCTACAGTCAAACAACAAACAGATTGGCTTTGTGTTAATTGCTGTAGATACCGGAGATTGCGGGGTGGCCAGACTAAAGGGAACCCATCTGGAATTTATTCCAAATATCTATTCTGGCTCTGGTGGGAAGAGATACAAAACAAACTTTAACATAGAAAAATTTTTTGAGCAGATACAAACAGCATTGCTGTCGATAATCAAAGAAACAGATTCGATAATAATTTTTGGACCAGGAGAGACAAAGAGGAGGTTTGCAAACTTTCTGCAAAAATCAAACGCATCACAAAAATATTCAATTCAGATAGCTGAGGGAATTGATTCCGGCGGAGAAGACGGGATATACACATTCACTAAATCTCAGTCTATGAAAGAGATAATATCAGAAAGCAAGCTTGCCAAAGTTTCATCCATAATAGATGAAGTGATGATCCAGGCAAACAAAATGGGCAAGAGATTCACAATGGGGTTTGATGAAACATCAAAGGCAAACGAGTTTGGTGCAGTTGAGTCAATTGTATTCTCAGACAATCTGATTCAGACTCACGATGAGTCTAAAATTATTGAATTCCTAAATGACGCCGAAGGCAAGGGAGTCAAGATATACAGCGTAGATTCTTCCACTGATATAGGCCTGAGAGTGACGGGGCTTGGAGGAATCATCTCCTTGCTACGATATTCTGTAGAGTCCTAGTTGGTAGAGTCAACCAACCAATCTAGATATGGCTTGTTTATAGAGAGTACATCAATTTCTGCAATTTCCGGAACTTTGTATGGATGAGTGTTGAGGATCTGTTCCTTTAGTTTTTTTTTATTTTTCTGTGTGGTTTTGAAAATAGCTATAAACTCTGAAGAGATCTGTATCTTGTCTTCCCATGAATAGATTGATGAGATGCTTGTAATGTTTACACATGCGGCCAACCTATTCTTTACAAGTTCATTTGCAATCTTGGTAACGGATTTTTTGTTGGGATAAGTCGAGACTAACATTGCCGGTTTCATAGTAACCGATAAATGTCCGTAGTTTAAAAAATTAACAATTAGTTTGGAACTTGATTTTATCACTGAAAATTCGATTATCTATGTCTTGATTGCATGGGTTGTAATTCTAGGAACCGCAAAAGTGTTAAAGCTTGAAAGATATGGCTTTGAATTAAAAAGTTACAGCTTGGTGTACAAGAACAAGCAAGTTCAATCTATACTTACAAAAGTGCTTGGAAGAACCAGGAGAGGAATCAGAGTTTTTGCAGACGTTAGTGTAATAGCCGGGTTTATCATGATGGGATTTGCGTTTTGGTTTTTGCTCTCAAATGTTTCAAAGTTTTTTGTGGAGCCTTCTGATTTCCAGGAATTGACAGTGCTGATTCCGGGAGTGACATTAACATCTTCAGCGTCAATCATGAATTTTCTGCTGTCAATACCAATTGTTTTGGTGATTCATGAGGGTGCACATGGAATTGTGGCAACACTTGAAAAGATAAAGATCAAGACTGGAGGTTTTGCAATATTCATTGCAATGTTTGCAGGATTCGTTGAACCAGATGAGGAGGAATTTAACAAGGCAAAAAAGATTTCAAAGCTTCGAGTTATTGGAGCCGGTGCAACATCAAACGTCATTTTTGCATTTGCATTGGGAGCCATACTTTTAACGAATCCATTTTTTGCAATGGTTCTGCCAGAGCCACTTCTGAGTGCTTTTTACGATCTCCCAGAAGGAGTTTTGATATTATCGATAATTGAAAATTCAGGAGCAGAAAAGGCAGGATTGCTTGCTAATGACATCATCACATCAATTAATGGAAAGCAGATTTACAGTCCGGCGGACTTTCCTGCACTGAGTCCCGGAGAAACGGCTAGTGTTTCAGTCATAAGGGAAGGTCGTCCTCTAGATTTTTCAGTCGAAGTGATTCCATCACAGGAAGACCCTGAAAGAGGCCTCATCGGAATTATGAGGGACAATTCATTTGCGTACAAACCTGTTCTCAATTTTATCGAATGGAATAATCCGCAGGTTTCAATGTTTTTGCTGTGGTTATGGATGATTTCGTTTTTCATTGGAATAATTAACATGCTGCCATTACCCATCTTAGACGGAGGCAAATTCATCCATACAATCATTGACAAAAAAATATCAGATGGTGCGGTAAATGGAATAATGTGGTCGATATACGCCTTTACATTTGCCTTGTTTGGACTCAACATAGCTTTGTCATATATTAAATCAGGTTGGTTTACAATATAGAAGGCACCTAAAGAATCATTAGTGAAAAAAATCTACAAACCACAATGAATTGCGACAGATGTCAGAACAGTGCTGCATACACAAGAAAGTACTCTGGAGAGAAGCTGTGTTCTGACTGTTTTTCAAACTCAATTCTCAGAAAGACAGCCAAGACGATTTCAAAGTACAAGATGATCCAGAATAATGAATTGGTTGCAGTTGCAGTGTCAGGGGGAAAGGACTCACTTGCATTGCTCAACATTATGAAAAAAATGTCAGACACTCACAACTTTAGAATCAAGGCCATAACAATAGATGAAGGAATACCAGGTTACAGAAATGAGGCTATGGAAATCGTGAGGGAATTCTGTAACAAGTTAAACGTAGAGCTTTCTACATACACATACAAGGAATTATTTGATTTGACATTGGATGACGCATTGGAGCTAAGGCAAAATGAAAAGACATCATCTTGCTCAATTTGCGGTACATTAAGACGACGTGCCATGGATCACGGTGCAAGAGACATCGGTGCAGACGTCATAGCGACTGGCCACAATCTGGATGACACATTGCAAACATTTGTGATTAACATGCTATCAGGCGATACAAATAAGATTGGCTGGATGGACCCCGACAACTCAGATAATAACTCCCTAAGAAAGATAAAGCCATTCTGTGAGATTTACGAATCTGAAATTGTCTTTTACGCATTCACAAACAATATTCCATTTCAATCAGAACCATGTCCACACATGAATGAGGGGATAAGGACTGAAATCAGAGAGTTTCTCAATTCCTTGGAAAACCAGCATAGCGGGGTGAAAAACAATTTGTTTAGATCAATTGTCAAGGTGTCTCAGATTGTACGTGACTCAAATTATAAACAAAAAACAAGTTGTCAAAGGTGCGGCAACGAGTGCACAGGCAAGATATGTTCCGTGTGCAGTATGGTCTTGGGACTAAAAGAAAATCAAACCTAATGCAAATATAACATACTTTTGTAGAAAAATTGGTAGTAGGTAGGATCAGGGTGCCAGCCGTGCCCTATTCTGAAACCGGCTATACGCAGAGATCAGTAACTGTTGGGTAAATCTCCAGATTGGTAATTCCCGCTTGGTGTGCGGAAATGAAATCACGCCGAGGCGGGTGGTTGCAGGACTGGAATTATCCGAAGGGATAACTTCTAAGACCGAACCGTCGAAAGGGATGAGGTCCGGGAGGGAGCAATCCTAAGGCGGAGCATCCACGCTTCCTCGTCAACGTGGCGGATCTTGTATGCCTTGAAATGGGGCTATTGGTCTGGACTGGAGCCAACAGA
>JAGQHF010000013.1 GCA_020431985.1 Nitrosarchaeum sp.
GATCCATCAATACGTTTTGTGGGAATATTGTGTAAATGTGGAAGACTAAAGGCATATCGAAGAAAAAAAGAGATGACTCCTCAACTGAGTGTACCTGAAACAAAACTAGTACATAGAGAAGCCTTGTTAAGAGCAAAGATGAGTCACGTGTTTGATGAGAAGCTAGGTAAAACAAACTGGTCAATTGAGTCAAGAGAGCATGTAAAATGGATAAATATTCCTCTCAATCGAGATTTACTTTTGATATCAACTGAGATATCTTCTAATCATGATAAGATAATACAAGAGATTCTCTCAATTTTGTAATGTGATTGCCCTTCTATTGACAATCTCAAAGTATTTGTTTTCATGCAATTTTGTCCCACAAGTATATTCAATGGATTTACATCAAAAAGGGACTTGAACTAACTTGGCAAGTTATCTTGTGTCCACTAAACTAATACTACCTCGTACATTTCTGGAATAAAGAAAAATTTTGAATATAAATACTACCAAATGCATCTATTTTCATGGCTAAGAGCATTAGCTGCAAAGATGCAGGGGCTGATTGCGGTTGGTCAGCCACTGCTGAAACCGAAGAACAATTACTAGAAAAGACTATTGAACACGTAAAGGAAAGTCACAAAGAACTACATGTGTCACCTGAACTGTATGATAAAATCAAATCTCTCATGAAAGATGTCTAACCGCAGATTTTTTTGACAATTAAACTTCAGAACATCCTAGAATATTCCGTATTTGCTTGATTCCATTTCTTCTTTTATTGCTAGCTTGAATCTTGGTGGTGCCTGAATGTTGTTAGTCATCCAAGTGATGAATTTTTTTTCTATTCCCTTTCCTTTTAGTTTGTCAAAATCAGAGCCCATCTGATCCATTAATTTTTCAACAAGTGTTCGATTTACTCCGACAACAAAAAAGTGCCAACCGAATGCAAATTCAGAATCTGTCATTACAAATTCCTCTTGACTGTGAACCATTTCTTCCAATAATGACAGCTGCCTTGAAATCGCTTTACTGGTTTTATCGTAATCCACCGCAGATACATTGATGTAGATTCTTTCTTCCATGAATGTTTAGTCATTTTACAGGATAAAAGGATTACATCAATTATTTTTCTAGTAGGCATTCAAAATCAATATCAAAATGAGTCTTCATTATGTTGATGTATGTTTTGATGGATTCAGGGATTTCTTCTCCACATGAAACTCCTAGATTTTTTGCATTAATCCAAATTGTCAATGTCTGGATAATCGTCAAGAATCTGTCGTTTTCAATATTGCTTCCCAACGCCTTTGTATATCTCTCGGCAAATTCCCACGCAGTTACAAAGTCTATGCATTTTACTCCAAATACAGCTAAAACCTGTTCCTGCAAACTACTAGTTTTTTTAAAGGGAATTGTGTTTACGATATAGGGGAATCTAACTTTGTCCGGCAAACAACCTGGTAGTGGCCCCCATATGGTGACAATTCTTGTACCCGACTTCAGCCTCTCAAATTTTTTCATCATAGAGTTGATAATTTTCTCATCTGCAAACCAAAAAAGAATTATAGTTGCATCCTCAAACTCTGTCGATTCTATGTCTTCACAAACTAATTCTACCTCCAGATTTTTTTTCATTAGATGATTCTTGGCGATATTAATTTTATTTTGATTATTGTCTATTCCTGTAGCTTTTTTTACATTGTATTCCTCCAATGCAATGGATAATCCCCTGCCCTCCCCACATCCGAGATGATAAAAAACGTCATCTTTTTTCAAGTCCACCAAATTAAAAATTTCTCTAAATGAATTATCTGGCATCTGCACATCTTCTCCACTTAAAATATTCTCAGGAAGTGAATTGAGATAATCTTCTATCTTCAATAAAAATACAGGGAATTTAGGTGATTTATTCTCTTATGCTTTCTAGTTTTGATACTGCTTGCCATAACTGAGTTCTAACATATGATGGCATGTTGGGATCTTGTGTAACATCATCTAGCAAACTGATTGTGTTTGCAGCTCTGACAGAAAGTGAATATTCCTTATTTTCCAGATCTGCAATCAGGTCAGTAATCGATTTCTTTATTGTTTTTGGTGTTGAATTGTTCGAGGCAATTTGATTCAAAGTATCAATCGCTTCTTTCATAGATTTTGCATTCTGTTTCTCATCTGCCATTTATACCACTTTCCACACACGAGATATGTATTATACCTCTATGAATACATTATCCGACTCTGTATTTACCTTATATGGTGTCAAATCTCTAATCTTTGCAGGAAATTTTTCCAATTTTCCAGTCTTGCAATCAAATTTTGCCTCATGCCAGCCACAGGTGACAATATTCCCATCTAGTTTTCCTTCTGAAAGACTTGCCCCTGAATGGGTACACGTGTCATCAGTAGCGTAAAACTCTCCACCAATATTAGCAAGTAATATGTCTCGTCCATCAACGTGAACCTTAATCATTTTTCCTGGAGTAATATCTGATATCTTCCCTGCCATGATTTTACCCATGACCAATTTAGTCTTTTTATTCTTAATATTTTTTCGTATGTATTGTGATAATTCGAAAAGCAACTGCGATTGATAAGGAACACATAACCAAATTTTGTAAGAATACATTTTCGTGGGGAGATTATATACAGGATGTTTGGGATTTTTGGGTCAAAGAGGGGAATCTGTTTGTACTCGAAAACACTCTTCCGATTGGTGTGTGTCATGCCTATTATTTAGACAACAATGTCTGGATTGAAGGAATTCGAATCCATCCATCACATAGAAAACAAGGACTGGCTTCACAACTGGTTTTGCATATTGAATCACTTGCACAAAAACGAGGAATTGAAACATCTTCTATGTTAATTGATGTTGAAAATAATTCCTCTTTGCAAATGGCACAAAATTTGGGATATGTAATTTCTGAAAAATGGAATTTTTATTCACTTGTGCCAAAACAATTTGACGCTTGTTCTGTACGGTTTGGTTTGCCTGACACTCTAACAATACCTTACTATGTAAAATCATGGAGATGGCTGCGCTTGAATAATGCAAAGTTACTAGACTTGTTAAATAATAATCAAGTAATTTGTTGTGATAAATCTGATGATCCTTCTTTTGCTATAATCTCTAATTCGGAACATTTTGAGAAAACCATGCTGATTACGTTGTATTCTGGTTCTAATGACAATGATCACGATCTGCTATCCTATATTCAAAATTTATGTTTTAGAAATAATTATTATAGGATCCAAATACTAACCAAAAATACTCTGGCTCCATCTACTGCAGAATATCGTCTCTCTTTTAATCTCATGTCAAAATTGTTATCTTAACTGTCAACAAATCTAACGGTGTTCTGAAGCATTCCTACTTTTTCGATCTCCATCTCCACTTTGTCTCCATTTTTTAGAAACACTGCGTTTGGTTTGTTTAACATTACTCCTGCAGGTGTTCCTGTTGATATTATGTCTCCTTTTTCTAGAGTCATCACTTTGCTTATCTTTGACACTATTTGTGGAATTTTTATGAACATTTTACTTGTAGATGAATTTTGACGCATTTGGCCGTTTATCTTTGTCGTCAATCTCAAATTTTGAGGATCATCAATTTCATCTGCTGTAGTGATCCACGGTCCACATGGTGCAAATGTATCAAAACTCTTACCTCTGGTAAACTGCTTGTCCTTGGCTTGAATGTCTCTTGCAGAGACATCGTTGAAAACCATGTATCCAAAAACCACTCCTTTTGCATCCTCTTCGGGAATATTTTTGCAGTTTTTACCTATTATCATGGCCAATTCTATCTCGTAATCTAGTTGTGTGACAAAGCTTGGACAAAGAATATCTGAATTTGTTGAATTAAGCGCAGTTCTGGGTTTTATCACAATTGCCGGATCTTCTGGTGCTGTCAGTCCTTGTTCTTCAGCATGATCCGTATAATTAAATGCAAGACATATTATCTTGTTTGGATTTGGAATGGGTGCCAATAGTTTGAATTTTGATATGTCTTGTTCATATTCCAGAGCAGATAGATGTTCCTTTATCTCCTCAAACCAACCATCAAAAAGAAAGTCTTTTACACTTTGTGGTAATGGAACTCCCGTTTTGTATGTTATGTCATCTTTAGTTGCGACTTTGTCCCCTTGGACCAATCCGTACGTCTCATTATTTCCATCTAACAATCTTGCTATTTTCATTTTCATCACTTATTTGTGTGTAAAAATTGCTTGTGCTTGTGAATCTTTTCTACAATATCCAAATCTAACAAACTGAATTTCTTTACCTTCTTTTAATTGTAAGTACTGTGGTTCTGTAAGTGCTTCTAGTTCTTCTAGACTGTCCTCATTGAATTCATCCTCTATGAACAACTGTTTTGGAACTAGTATCTTGATTTCATGAGCATCTTTTTCAGATATCCATTGGATCTTTGCAACGTCTGAGGAATCTCCTTCTACAAATTCACCTTCAATATTTGCGCCGATTTTAGTAATCAAAACATTCCCAACTCCCAATAATCTGATAGTAGAATTTACTCTGATTACTTCTGCATCATCACCTGAAATGTAAAAATTCTCGTCAATGTTGATTTCTCTTTTTCCCATGTCCTTCGTTGGATGATTTGCGATTTCAACTTTAGAAAATGGTAAATTGTTTACAAATAGTTTTTTTGGTTTCAAGACCATGAATAACCTGATACTATCTACATCAACAATCTTTCTGTTAAATGCTTCCAAGGCATCAAATGGTGCTAGTGTATCTGCTTTTGTCATGCCTAGAGAAAGAATAAATTTTTTTATTGCCTCTGGCCTAATTCCTCTTCTTCTGAGTGCTTCCAAAGTAGGTAACCTTGGATCATCATACCATGATACTTTTCCTTCTTCTATCAATGGCCTCAGAATTCGCTTTGAGATGGGCATGCCCTTGAACTCCAATCTTGAGAAGAAGCCTTGTTGTGGTTTTCTCATGTTCAGGGATTCTAAAATTGCCTCTATCAACTCCTTTCTCAGTTCAAATTCTTTTGAGCGAAATGCGTGTGTTATTCCGTCACTACTGTCTTCTATTGCTACAGCAAAATCGTAGCTAGGCCATATTCTGTATTTGTCATTTAGTGTATAGTGCTTTTCATCTATTATTCTAAATAGCACTGGATCCCTCATCACTGCATTGTCTGATTTCATATCTCCTCTGAATCTTACGATTGCTTCTCCAGGCTTGAATTTTTCAAACATCTTCTTCCAGCCCAGATTGTTTTTTTCAATGTCGTTCAAACTGCATCTGCATGATATTCTTTCCTTTCTGTTTTTACTGATGTCTTCACGTTTGCAAGTACATACGTAAGCTTTTCCAATGTTAATCAATTCCGTCCCTTTTTGATAGATTAACTCCATGTCATCTGAAGTATTTTTCACAATGTCAAATTTTACACCTAGCCAGTCAAGCCCAACCTTGATTGCTGCATGATATTCCATCCTTTCCGATTCTGGATTTGTGTCGTCTAGTCTGAGAATGCACTTTCCTCCATACATCTTTGCATATTCTGAATTAATAATTGCCGCTTTTGCATGTCCTATGTGAGGATATCCATTAGGCTCTGGTGGAAACCTTGTTATGACTTTACCTGTCTCTGCACTGGATAGTGGTGGGAGTCCCTCTCTTTCTTCAGCTTTTTCTTTAGGAGAAAGAATTTCAGGAAACTTTTCTTTAATTTCATCCAATTGCTGCTCTGCTGTCAATTGATTTACTAGAGCAACTGTTTTAGAAATGAGATCGATTATTTCTTTTGCTTTTGTCCTATATTCTGGTTTTGTACCTAGGATTTTTGCTAAAACTATTTTGTCTTGAGTTTTTCCTTCATGCTCATATGCATTTTGCAAAGCTGTTCTTCTAATTTCTACAATTAGTTCATCATACAAGTTATAGACTCCTTCTTACCACAAAATCAAGTAAGCCTACTAGCTCGATTTTTGCTGGACCCGAATATTCTGAAAGTGCTTTTTCTGCCTTTTTTGCATATTTTAGCGCTTGATTTCGTACACTTTCCTCTATTCCCAATTGTCGTATTGTTTCTGTTGCTTTTTCCAATTCTTTTTTACTGGCTCTTGAATTGCCAAAAACTTTCAAGATTGTTTTCTTATCGTTTCCTCTTGACAATTTTATTGCCATCAATATGGGCAGTGATTTTTTACCTTCACGAATATCGTTACCCACTGGCTTTTTAGTTATCTTGGGATCGCCCATGATTCCTATCAGGTCATCCGTGATTTGAAATGCAATGCCCAAGTTTCTTCCAAATGTAGAAAGATTTGTCACGTCGGTTGGTTTTCCTGTAGCGCAAATTGCGCCCATAGAGCAGGACACATCGAATAAGGCCGCGGTCTTTTTGCTAATCATCTCTATGTACTCCTTTTCAGTCGGATTTCTGCCCTGACTTGCCATTCTGATATCCAGTAACTGTCCCTCACATACATCAACACATGCTTTTGCTAATCTGGAAATTAATTGCGCAATAGCATGTTCTTTTAACTTTGATTCTGAAACAACCTGAAATGCCTTGGAGAATAAGACATCTCCTGCTAAAATTGCAATAGGCATTCCAAATTTCTTATGGACCGTTTGAACTCCGTGTCTCATTTCATCATTGTCCATAATGTCATCGTGTACTAGCGTAAAGTTGTGTATCATTTCAACGGCACTGGCAGCAGGCAATGCATTATTCATCTCGCCACCCAGTATTTCACAACTTTTTATAACCATGTATGGTCGTAATCTTTTTCCTCCATGAATTATCAGATGACCGGCAGCATCATAGAGCATTGCTGGTTTACCTTTTAACTTAGAATTAATGTGACGGTTAACTACCCGTGCATTTTTTTCCATTACTTTGGTGTTTTTCATTTCAAAAATCTCCAGTCATTTTCACGCATGTGTATCTTTATTGCATCCCGCAATTCTTCTTTCATTGACTTGGTCATCCATTCCGACAGAATATTTCTGTATTTTCCCAGTACTGATTTTTCTGATTTGTCTAAATATTCGATAGCGATCAGCATCCAAGGACAATATATTTTTGGATTTTTGCTAATTTCAACAAGAAATTCCTTGGGAGAAATCCATTTTATTTCGTCTATCTCATCTTTTATCATTTTGAATTGTGTTGATCTGTCAATTACTCCAATTAACGTGCCACATACTTCGTTTTCTGATCCTATGTCTTTATAGGGAACGTGATACTCAAACTTCATTAAATATTCCATTTTGCAGTTAATTCCTAGTTCTTCGGGCATTCTTCTTTCTGCAGAAGCAGTATATGTCTCTCCTTCTCTTGGATGGCTAGCTACTGTTCCATCCCAATCCCC
>JAGQHF010000090.1 GCA_020431985.1 Nitrosarchaeum sp.
ATAATCCAATATTTTTAAACTACAGATTGACTTTGGGGTCCGTATCAAGAAAGCAATTGATTCTAGAAATAAAGAACAAGGCCAAGATCCAGTGTGATTTAAAACGCCATCTCTCGCCGCGGACAGTTGGAAGTATCATGAGATCTCTCCCTTTGGAAGGAAATGTTCATTTTCTCGGCACTAATGTTGTCTATTTTGAGACTCCCGTTGACTCGGGTATTGAGAGATCTAAAAATGAGTTCAAAAAATGGGATGTTGCTTTTCTGCCTGGATCTGGAAGTATCTGTTTTTTTCTCAATGACGTGACATCTACTAAATCGATGACTCCGTTGGGCAAATTGTCTGGAGAGGTTGATAATTTGTGTTCTGTAAAATCCGGGGATATACTTCGACTCTATGAAGATACTGCTCTATAGACGTAATGACCGCTGTATCCGCCTACTTTCTTCACGGCGCCATTTTTTAATGAATTTCTTAAAAATGCATTGGCTGCTGAAATTTTAACACCTGTCTGTCTTGCTAATTCTTGTACTGTAATAACCTTGGCACCTTTGATGAATTTCATTGCCTGTTGCTCATTAACCACTACTGTAATCTCTGCTTTTGTAGGTCCGCCCTCTCCCTTGTCTTTTTTGCCTTTCTTTGAATCTTTTGGGGCTTGAGACTTTTCCTGTTTTGCTGGACTGACTTTCTTTGATCCACCCATTATTCTTCTGGCTGAGCATTCCTCTTATAAACGATTTAAATTTTAAAAACCAAAACTTGATTAGATATTTCGTTTGTTTTCAACTATAAATAATATCTTGCTTGTTATACATTATGGGCATTGTCTCAAAAGGTGCAAAATGTAATGTTGATGGTTGTGAAAAAGATGGTGCAAGATCTTTGAACACCACAAAAGTTGAGAATGCTGGACTGCGAGTAACATCTTCAGGAAAAAAAACGGTACTGTGCAAGGACCATTACAAAGAATGGAAAAAAGAATCTAAAGATGATAGGGATTTAGAGCGTGCCAGATTCGACAAGTTCTAGTTTTTTTTCTTGACTTTTTTTGATTTGCTTCTTGTAATGCCTGGCGTTTTGAAATAATCCTGACTAAGTTTTTCATAATATCCGTTTAATTTTTTGTAAAGTCTTTTTGGCTTTCTTGATTTCTGATTACTCAATACGTATAATGCGAGAATTGGAAAGGCGATGGTTGCATCTGCATAAACAGTAATCATGCCATGATGAGCATCTTGGACTTTTCCCCAGCTCTTGCCCTCCTGTAATGTTGCTCCTGACAATCCCCCCGTATCTGGTCTTGCGTCAGTAATCTGTATCACATAATCTTGACCTCCGTCATTTCTTCTTAGAATCTGATCAAGCAATGGACCTGTCTGTTGTGCAGTATTTTTTGGAACTCCTCCACCCAACTCAAGAATTCCTGATTTCTTGGAATTGTACAATATAGCTGCCTGTTCTATTATTTCTCTAACAAAATCCAAACTGTATACCTTATTTTGCAATCTGTGAACTGCAAGATTTAGTGCTAATGACGAATCCTTCATTGTAGAAATATACACTGGAACGTCATATTCGTAAGCAGTCGTAATAAAGCTCTTTTCTGGATGTTTTGATTTTTCTTTACTTATCTTTCCCATCATGTTACAAAATTCAGCAGTAGTAAACGGTTCATCATTAAACTTGTCTTCAAACATTTTCTGAATTATCTGGTCTTCTGCCTCCAGTGTCTCATAGAATTTTATGTAGACATCTCTAATTCTGACAATCTCGTTTTTGTACAATTCCATGTCGTCTACGTCAAAATGTCCTTGCTTTACTGGCAATCCCCATGCAAAATGATCCTCGTGATAGACATTTGCACCAGTAGTGATAATCCAGTCAACAAACCCACGTTCAATCAGAGTTTTGATTATGCCCCCAAAACCTACGGGTGTCATTGCACCTGATACTGTTAGACATATTGTGGCATCTTCTTTTATCATTCTGGCATATAGTTTTGCAGCGTCACCTAACTGTCTCCCATTAAAACCAGAACTGGCAAAAACGTCTACCAGTTGTTCGATTGTCATTTCAGGGTCTAATTTGATATGGGGAATATTCTTGCCTTGAAACTTGTGATGATCCACTCTCAAAATAAAAAAATTACTGTAATTAATACTTCCGACTACTTTAAACATCGTTTCATGTTACTGTTCTCATTTATGATACAGAATGAATCTCGTCAAATTGTAGAGCAAGTTAATTTTCTAATCTGTGATTTGAGAGCAAGTATAAATCATCAGATATTCTCAACTTGGCAATCTGTTATTCATTTTAATGATGTCTATCTTAGTACTGGCAATCATGTGCTGTTAGATACAATTATTTTGATTTGTTTTAGCCAACATGAACGTCAAAATTTCATGTTTGCAGAACTTTATTTCCACGAAATTAAAACACGGATTAAAACAAAATGTTGCAGAGACACCTCGGTCATCAGAGGATTAGTATGACTAGGATAATTGACATCTCTGATCCTAGTAGAGTGTCTGTAAAACCAACTAACGTTAGAGTTTTGTTTGAATCTAAAGAATTTGAACAGGAAGGGTTTTTGGTTACTCGTGTAGAGTTGCGACATTATCTAGAAAAAAATGATGAAGAGTTGGGCCCTTTTTCTCTAATAACATCATATGTTGAAACAGACAAGGGATCTGTAGAAATGGTCTATGACGAGGGGTTTAGAGGTGATGATTCCCTTAACCGTACTGTGACATTTTTGGTGGCTAATCTGGGCATTTCTGGATTGATATTACGATCATTAATCACCTTAAGGGAGCATTTGGATGGAAACTCTTCACACAATACTTACTGAAAAACCTCAACCAAAATTTCAATTCAATTTTAGTTATTATAGTATGAGATTCACGTACATTGGATAGTTCAACTTTGATTGTAGATGAGGCTTTGAATTACATTTAGAAAAGAGCATCTGAGAATTATCCGGAGAAATCAAACTACAATCAAAAGGAACAGTGAAAAACAAGAAACAACATACATGGTAAAGAGAATGACATACGGAGGGATTGTTATGCTGAAAACACCTCTAAAAATAGAAAAATTCGCTGGATTCATAAATATTCAGATACTGTTCATTTTATGAAGATTCATCTTGTGTTGAAAATACTCTTGTTTATTTTCTGGCCTGTGATGATTTATCTTGGATACAAAATAGGAAAAATCAAACAATATTCTATACTTGTGGCTATTTTCATTGCAGTGTCTGTGGGGCTAAACACCATCTTGCCATTTCCGTATGCGATGATGTCATATGGGCTCTACGCATATTTTGCATACAGACTTCTCAAAGATGTGGATAATTCCCCTATCCTGTGATATGATGGTATTTTTATCTGCCAGGGAAGACAATATTATCTTGAAAGACGAGTCGTTTGTAGATTTGAAGGACTCTGAAAACCATCATCCTTCCCTGACACATTATCTATACTGTCTCAATATTTAGTGTTGATCCAAAATTTTCAAATAAGGAGTCACTTGGCAGAGAAAAAAAATGCTTCAACAACAGTGTGTAATTCTACATTTTTCTTGATTGGATCTGTAATAAATTGAATTTGTACTTGTATTACTAATGACCTCTGAATGAGTTTCTAAAATCTAGGCATGACAATCTAGTTTTTGATCGACTTATAATCTGGGGCGAAAAACGCAATGATTGGCTTTTTGACCAAACACTTAATTCAATTATTAATGGAGCCTCAAATTGTGCGCATACTCCAACTACACTGTGATAATATAGAATACACTCCTACAAAGAAAGAAATCAAGACTGCTGAAGACATAGTTCCTGAAACAAAGAGGCTAGAAGAAGTAGTAGTTGTCTTTGTGGCTATTGAGAATGGAGATGATTCTTCCGTAGCCCAAAATGCTGCCTCCCAAATCAGAAACTCTATGCAAAAAATAGGCTCTAACAGATTACTTTTGTATCCTTATGCACATCTTAGTTCAAATCTGGCTGCTCCTTCTACTGCACTTTCTTTGCTAAAAGAGATGGAATCTTCCTTTTCGGATATTGAAGTTAGCCATTCTCCTTTTGGTTGGACCAAATCTTACAAGATTCAAGTAAAGGGACACCCGCTTGCTGAAAGCTCCAAGGTAGTCACAAAAGACTCCGAGGCTGAAAAAGAGATAACTTCCGAGGCACTAAAAGGTGAATCAAAAATAAAATCATACTGGAAGATACTTACTCCTGACGGAACAATGACTGACATCTCTGATTTTGATTTCTCAAATCACAAGAAACTCGAGGTCTTGGCAAAGTACGAATATGCTAAAAAAAGAAGCGTTGATGAACCTCCACCCCATGTTGCACTGATGAAAAAAATGGCAATAGCAGACTATGAACCTGCTTCTGATTCAGGCAACATGAGATTCTTTCCAAACGGCAGGTTGATCAAATCACTAATTGAGAGATATGTTACCGACAGAGTAAAAGAATACGGCGGTTATGAGGTGGAAACTCCAATCATGTATGATTCTCATCACCCAAGTATGGTCAGCTACTTTAACAGATTTCCTGCAAGACAGTACAATATCGATTCAGAGGGAAAGAAACTTTTTCTGAGATTTGCTGCATGTTTTGGCCAGTTTCTAATGGCCAACGAATTTCAAATGTCGTACAAAAACCTGCCATACCGATTGTATGAGCTTACCAGATACAGCTTTAGACGCGAACAATCAGGTGAATTAGTTGGATTGAGACGACTACGTGCATTTACCATGCCTGACTGTCACGCATTTTGCAAAGACTTGAAGCAAGCGATGGATGAAATCAAGGTAAGGTTTGACTTGTCACAAAGTGTTCTTCATGAACTTGGAATTGAGGAATCGGATTATGAGATGGCAATCCGATTCACTGAAGACTTTTACAATGACAACAAATCATCGATTGACGAACTGGTAAAAAAACATGGCAAGCCAGTTCTTGTAGAGATGTGGAAGGAAAAATTCTTTTACTTTGTTCTAAAGTGGGAATTCAATTATGTTGACAATCTAGGAAAGGCATCTGCACTTTCAACTGACCAAATTGATGTCGAGAATGGTAATCGATACGGCATTGAATTTATTGATGAGAATAACGAGCACAGACATCCGATAATACTTCACAATTCTCCAAGCGGCGCAATTGAACGCATAATATATGCCACACTTGAAAAAGCCGCAAAGGACATCAAAGAAGGGAAAAAACCACAATACCCGTTATGGTTGGCACCAACACAGGTTCGCATAATTCCTCTGAAAGAAGAGTTTTATGATTTTTGCAACACCTTGTCTGATCAAATCTCTGCTCATGATGTAAGGGTAGACATTGATGATAGAAACGAAAGTATAGGCAAACGTATTCGTGAAGCAGAAAAGGAGTGGATACAATACATTTTGGTAATTGGAGACAAAGAAGCACATTCTACAAATCTAAGTATTAGAGATAGGAAGACTGGAAATGTTAGAGATATCTCATTTGATGATTTTGTTTCTGAAATTAAAACACAAACTAACGGAAAGCCCTATACGGGGCTTAACCTTCCCAAGTACCTATCTAAAAGACCACAAATTATGGTGTGAATATGAGCTTTCTTGATTTATACATGAACAGAAATCCTCTCATCACATCATCCGATGATGATGGAGTTCCTGTAGCCACTGTATTTGGAATTCCTTTTGATTCTACACATTCTTACAAACCTGGATGTCGATTTGGACCCGACGTGATACGTGATGCTTTCAACAACATCGAGATATTTCATCCTCAATTTGGTGTGGACTTGGAGAGCGCCAATATTGAGGATCTTGGAAACATGACACACACAGTGTCCTCGTCTATAATGCTGGACATGGTAAAGAAAGTAACCTCTGAACTGGTAGAAAGAAACAGGCAGCTGTTCATTCTGGGCGGTGAACACTCAATCACTTATGGGACCTACATGAGCTTTCCAAAGAATACAGGTTATGTGGTATTTGATGCCCATTATGATTTACGTGATGAGTTTGCGGGAACAAAATACAGCCATGCTGCATACCTACGACGAATTGTAGAAGAACGCGGATCTGATAATATACTTCACGTTGGTGCCAGAGCGTTTGTTAAAGAGGAGCTGGAGTTTTTGAAAGAACATAACATCAAAACAATATCTGACAGGCAAGTGAGAGAGGGATATGGTCCCAAACTTCTAAGAGAGTTTCTGTCCTCTTTTGATTCTACTTATGCTAGCTTTGACCTCGATGTTTTAGACCCTGCATTTGCACCAGGAGTTGGCAACCCTGAGGCTGCAGGTATGACGTCTAGGGAACTGTTTGATCTGGTGTACTCTTTTGAAAATCACAAAGTCACGGGTATTGATATTGTGGAACTAAACCCACAATATGATAATGGGGCAACCGCTTCAATTGCCGCAAAAATCATGTCCACGATGATTGCAATGAATCTTGCAAATTGACTCAGATGTATACCGCAAAAACACAGTGATAATGTTCACATCATTTACTAATTTCATCGAGTTTTCTTTTTTATGACCTCATTGATTACCTTGGAGAAACTTACCGATCTGTTCTCATTTTGGATCATCTTTGCCTGAAGGACTCTTATTTTTTTGTCAAGCTCTTCATCAAGCATGATGGTGATTCTTTTTGCCATTAATTAGAATGAGATTTTATTATTTTAATAGTCTATCTTGTAGAACATGTTATTTTTTTTTTTGATTACGGTCTATTCTCTGTTTTCAATATATTCTATATAGATGATACTTATTATTTTGAAAATGATAAATCATACTTTAGATGCAACAAGTTTTAAAACAAAAACCAAATCCTGAAACTTTTGACAGGGAAACTGTTTTGCTGGGAATATGGGAAACCCGCC
>JAGQHF010000091.1 GCA_020431985.1 Nitrosarchaeum sp.
TAGGTTAATCCATCTAAACCATCCATTGTCTTGAAGTTTTAGCTCATTTCTTTGCCAAATTTCGATCATTTCCTCATTGAATTTAATTTCCTTTTTCATCTTGTCAGATTCGTCATTAATCAAACCTCTTTTCAGTCTGTTATTTCATGTATTGATTGAATTGAATGTTGTCTAAAATTTCCTCTAGTTTCTTTTCTTGAAATTGTTGCACCTTTTTCTTGAACTCCAATGATGTCACGTATGATTTGCCAGTCTAAAAATACTCTCAAACATGCAGATTGAGTATAAAAAATTAGTTATTTTCATTTATGTTAGAATAACAGTATTATGAAAAAATCACATACAACAGATCCTGAGAATCATTGTCATTCGCCATCAGATAGATTAGACATAACAAGCATCAAATCCCTTGATTTCTTCAGGTTTTGTAAAGTACTGGATATCTTTGCTTGTCATGTAAACAAGAAGAGTGTGGACTAGCGGTGTTTTTCATACAAATAACATAATCTTCAGACATTATTGGAAGCTGTTCAAATGTGACTTTCAAAATGGAATCATCGCCGTTAAGAGGAATAAATTTCGAGCCAAAGAGACTGTCTTGTAGCCTTTGATTTTATTAAATTTTCAGATTAGATAGTCAACGATTCACATGAATGTAGAAATAAATTTGTAGATACATACAACTTGCACATCTCTTTTAGATTAAATAATTGATAAAATGACGATAACTGTGCACGCAGATGTAGTTGTTGCAGGAGGAAGTGTTGCTGGATTAATCTGTGCTAGGGAGATTGCTAGAAATGAAGGCAGCGTAATTGTGTTAGAGGAAGACTATGAAATAGGAACTCCTGAGCATTGTGGAGGATTGGTAAGCCTATCTGGCCTGGAGGAATTAGGAGTAATTCCATCAAGAAAGACATATGAACATTTGATTGAACGTGCAGAGATTTTTTCACCAAACAACACTAGTTTTACATTAAATTCTAAAAATCAGAAAATTGCCGAAGTGAATCGAAGAGAATTAGACAAACAAATAGCACATCAGGCCCAAAAAAATGGAGCTATAATCAAAGTAAAAACTAGTTTTCAAAAACTAATTGATGGAGGAGTAAGAACAAACGAAGAAGAAATTAAATGCAAGATCTTTGTTGATGCAAGAGGAGTTTCATCTCTCGGTCAGAAAGACAGAAGTGGAATCATCCCTTCTGCACAATATGAGATTTATGCAGATTGGATAAAAAAAGGAAAAGTAGAGGTGCACTTTGACCAAGACAAATATCCAGGCTTTTTTGCATGGATAATTCCCATCGAAGAAGGGAAAGGAAAGGTAGGAGTTGCCGGAAGAGGAATTAATGTAGCAAGTACAATAGAAAATTTTTTGGGCAAAAGAGAAAAGCATTCAACAATTAGAAAAATTTTTGCCCCAATATGGATCAAAGGACCAATAAAAAAATTCACAGACGGAAGAACCGTAACGATAGGAGACGCTGCAGGGCAAACAAAACCCACTACAGCGGGAGGAATTTTTAGCAGTGGTTTAGGAGGCTTGTATGCAGGTCAATCAATCTCAGAATTTTTAAAAACACATGATACATCATGTTTGGAAAATTATCAGAATGTGTGGATGAGAAGATTTGGAAAGGAATTTGAAAAACAAATTATTGCAAGAAAAATTTTGGAGCGACTGGACAATAATACGATAAATAAATTGCTTGAATCAATGACTCCTTCCATAATAAAAGAGATTTCTGAAAATGAAGATTTTGATTTTCATTCAAGTTCAATAGTGAAACTTTTGGGATTACGTGGATCCATAAAAACTGCACAGACACTAGTAAAAGGCGAAATAAGGAAGATGCTGAGTTTTGATGCTTAGAACTTCCTAGCAAGGTATAAATGATGTTCGCATAAACTTTTCGCGTGTCATCTACAATTTCATTACCTACATGTAGTTGTTGTCATAGGCATATCATGCCCAACGACAAGTGTGTAAAATTCAATTGTCCAAATTGTGCTGTAGATCTCATATGGAGATGTGAAAGTTGCAGAGATGCTGCAAGGGAATATACTTGCAGTTCATGTAACTTTCAGGGACCTTAAAAATGGCCCAATTGCTTCTTGTGACAAAGATACTTCCACAAGGAACAGAAGTGGATCTTGATAACGTCGCAAAACAGATTCAGGATAAATTAACAGATGGAATAACCATGAAACGATTTGAGAAAGAACCTTTGGCTTTCGGATTAGAATTTCTTAAGGCAGAATTCATTTTAGATGACAAAGAAGGTCAGATGGAATCTTTGGAAAACTCTGTTAGGGCGGTAGAAGGGGTCAGTGAATTTGAAGTTCTCAATATGAGCAGAATGTCAGTTGACATGAAGTAGGTGAACAGATGGGCCGCAAAGAAGAATCTTTGCAGATGAGGATTGGAGAGACAAAGCAAAGAGACGTAGGAAAAAAGAGAGCACGAATCGGTCCGGATGCAATGGATTTTCTCAAAGTTACACCTGGAGACATCATAGAAATTATGGGTTCAAGGTCTACATGTGCGGTAGTCTGGCCGGTTGATGAAGATGAAAAATTCCCAGACATCATCAGAATCGACGGACAGACAAGGAAGAATTCAGGTGCATCATTAAATGATATTGTAAAAGTAAGAAAAGTGACATCAAAGATAGCAAAACTAGTCTCACTGACTCCAGTTAATGATTCAGTTACGGTGGACAAAGAATTTACAGATTTTGTGAAAAACCGATTGAAGGGATTGCCCATAATTCATGGAGATGAAATTTCTGTCATGATCTTGGGAAACTCGATGGATTTCAAGATAACAAAGACTAGCCCAAGACATGTAGTAAAAATCGACAGGACCACAAACCTCACAATTTCGACTGAGACTGCAATAGATAGAAAGATCAGAGTGACGTATGAAGAAGTTGGAGGGTTAAGACAAGAGATCAAATCCATGAGAGAGATAGTTGAGCTCCCGTTAAAGCATCCAGAATTATTTGCAAGATTAGGAGTAGAGCCGCATAGTGGAATTTTGCTTTATGGACCGCCTGGATGCGGTAAGACACTCATTGCCAAAGTACTTGCAAGCGAGTCAGAGGCAAACATGTATTCAATTAATGGTCCAGAAATAATGAATAAATATTATGGAGAAACTGAGGCAAAACTAAGAGATATTTTCAAAGAGGCAAAAGATAACTCTCCAAGCATAATTTTCATTGATGAAATTGATGCAATTGCACCGAAGAGAGAAGAAGCATATGGAGACGTAGAAAAACGAGTAGTAGCACAATTGCTTGCATTAATGGACGGTCTTAATGAAAGAGGCAATGTGATAGTATTGGGTGCAACCAATAGACCAGACAGTGTAGATCCTGCATTAAGAAGACCAGGAAGATTTGACAGGGAATTTGAGATATCAGTACCTAACGAAGATGGGAGATTGGAGATTTTGCTAATACATACAAGAGGAATGCCTGTTTCAGACGATGTTGATCTTAAGGATTTGGCCTCCGAATTACACGGATATACAGGTGCAGACATAAAGTCTCTTTGCAGAGAGGCAGCACTAAAATCCATACGAAGGTATCTACCAGAAATTGATCTTGAAACAGAAAAAATTCCATCAGAGGTATTGCAATCCATGGAGATAAAGTTGATTGATTTCTATGATGCCATGCAAGAAGTAATTCCTACAGCAATGAGAGAGTTTTATGTTGAACGTCCAAGAGTCTGGTGGCAGGATGTTGGAGGTCTAGACGAAGTGAAAAGTGCACTTACAGATAATCTTATTCTTGCGATGAAAGAACCAACAAAGTTCACAAAAATAGGAATCAAGCCTCCAAAAGGGGCATTGATTTATGGACCGCCTGGATGCGGTAAGACACTCATTGCCAGGGCACTTGCAACTGAAACAGGAGCAAACATGATCCTAGTAAGAGGACCAGAGATCCTCTCAAAGTGGATTGGGGAATCAGAAAAGGCAATAAGAGAAATATTTAGAAAAGCAAAGGCATCGTCGCCATGTGTGGTTATTTTTGATGAACTAGATTCACTTGCAAGATACAAATCAGGAGAAGGGGGAGTAAGTGAGACGGTCCTAAGTCAATTATTGACTGAAATTGAAGAAGGGGTTTCATCGAGAGTGGTAGTAATAGGGATAACAAACAGGCCAGACGTGTTAGATGGTTCACTTTTAAGAACGGGGAGATTAGATTTAGTTTTGTATGTATCACCTCCAGATGAGAAGGGAAGATTAGAGATCATCAAAATACTTACAAAGAAAATGCCTTTGGCCAATGATGTTAAGCTAAAAGAAATAGCCGTGGCCACTCAAAATTACACAGGAGCTGACTTGTCGGCACTGTGTAGAGAGGCAGCAGTTCATGCCATGAAAAACAATGCTTCAAAGATCTCCAGTTCCGATTTTGCAGCAAGCCTAAAGAACATTAGACCATCAATTACAAAAGAAGTTGATCAATGGTATAACACAGTAAGAGAAAGTATATCTAATGCCGTCCCTAAAACAGGAGATAAGTCTTTTTACGGTTAATCATGACAATGCCATTAAAAAACATAGTATTGGAAAAAATAGCAGAAGCGGGTTCGTTGACTGATTCTGAGTTGTTCAAGTCCTTGTCTAAAGAAGGATACTTGATAGCAGAGGACAGATTTAACAAGCTTTTGTTAGACTTGGAAATTCTTGGCTTAATTAAAGTGGCATGGATTACCAAAGACAATAGAAGAATTGAAGCGTTTACGGTAGATGAAGAGATAGATGAAGTGGATAAGCAAAACAAGGAAATGGCAGAAAAAGATTACGAGGCTAGCTTTCCTGGAATTGATAACGATTAGAACCTAAAATGAAATGCTGCATCTAATGCCACAGCTACGAAAATAATTGTAAGGTAGGGAGCCGTTACCTTGTATGCTTTCCATGCAAATTCAGATGTAGGAGTTTTTGTAAGTCTGTAATGATATGCAAGCATCAACCCGCCAGATACAGCAGCAATTGCGGTGTAAACTAGGCCCATGCCAAATGCATAAAGCATTAGTGAATAAGGAAGTAAGATAAGGGTGTTTGCAAGAATGTACTTTGATGTTTTTTGCATTCCAATTACAACTGGAAGCATAGGTACCTTGGCCTGAGCATACTCTTCTTTGATTTTCATTGCAAGACACCAAAAATGAGAAGGAGTCCAAACAAAAACCAAAAAACCAACAAGGAAGCCAAGGATATCCATGCTTCCTGTAGCAGCAGCCCATCCAGCCCAGGATGCAGCACTTCCCGCAATCCCCCCAATCACTATGTTTGAGGTATTAAGACGTTTTAGCCAAACGGTGTAGATTATGACATACGAAAAAATTCCCAGGGCGATAAATAATGCTGAAACTGCGTTAATTGTAACATACCCATAGATTACAGAAAAGCAGCTTACTGCCAAGCCATAAATTAACACATGTGATGCTGCCATTCGGCCTGACGGGATTGGTCTTTTGCTAGTTCGGGTCATTTTAGGATCAATATCTCTGTCATAATAATGATTTAGTGCACTAGATCCGGCCGAGGCCAATGCCCCTGCAATTATTATGTGCAGATATGCCCAGTAATCCACATTTGCGCCTTCTATCAATTTACTGGCAGCAAACATGGATGTGACAGCAGTAATGACTAGAAGTACGACTATACGTGGTTTGGAAATTTCCATTATTTCATTAAGGCCCAATCTACTTTATACCACCCAGAAGCAATTTAATTTATTTGATCCCTTTAATTTCAAAAGGAATAAGTATCTCAGTTCTACCAGCTAGCATGAATGAGTAATTGGGACCTCATGATGCCGGGTATGGGATTGACTTCCATAGGTCTGGCAGGCGTAGTGTTATCCTATGCAGGCATAGCACACACGTTCATTGATGGGATGCATGCTTTGACTGGATTGACCATGTTTGTGGGCCTGATATTCCTAGCAACAGGCATCTTGGATGGAGGAGTTTCTACAAGCAACAGGGCAAAAGCCACAGCATTAGTGATAATTTCAATTGGATTAGGTTTTGGTACCTTTGCATTTACCATGAATACGTCGAATTATACTGTAACAATCGCAGGAATTCTCCTTGCAATTGCATTCCCGTCAATAGTTATTGCGTATATTGCCATGAAGAAGCCAGAAATAACAAGGCCATTTGGCGCCATCGTAGGAATAGCAGGTGCAACAGGCATTATTGTATGGATAGCATTTGGATTTGTAACTCCTGATACATACATGATTGACGAAGCTGCAATGCAGGTAGAAGAACCTCCAGCAGACGTTGGGCCTACAGGACCAATATTTTCAATCACAATACTTGAAGGTTCAGCAGAGCAAGGTAATCCAGATTACGAACCAGATGTTGCCAAAGTCCCGAAAGGATACACGGTAGAATGGACAAATGCAGATTCGGTATCACATACGGTAACAAGCTCGGTTGATTTTGGAGAGACATTTGACTCAAGTTTGATTGCGGCCGGTGCAACATATTCACTTAATACAAATCAATTAGAGGTAGGGGAATACGAATATCTATGTGTGGTACATCCTTGGATGGTTTCAACATTAATAATTGAAGAACCTAAAGAAGATGTCAAAGTTTCAATTCCAGAAGGCGCAGGAATTCAGAAAGTTGGACAGATGTACTTTGATCCAGAAGTAATACAAATTCCTGCAGGCACAAAGGTGGTTTGGGAGAACAATGACAACACCATGCACACCGTAACATCAGGGAGCCCCAGTAAAGGACCAAATGAATTGTTTGATTCAGGATTGTTTGGTGCAGGAGAAGTTTTCGAACACACGTTTACCTCACCCGGCAAAGAAGATTACTATTGCATCGTACATCCTTGGATGATAGGATCAGTAGATGTAGAATAGGCTTGCAAAAAGTAACTTTAACAAAATCTCTGAAAAAAATACTTGTAAACCACGCTAGAATTAATAGCCCAAATGAATCATCTGCGATTTTGTTTGGAGTGAACAATAACGACAACGCTATTGTAAAGGAAGTATATTTAGCAGAAAATATAGAAAAATCACCAGTGAGATTTACCATATCAAATGAACAGTTAATTGATGCATATAGAACGGCTGAAAGAAAAAAAATGGACGTGATTGCAATTTTTCACTCACATCCAGCTTCGTCAGCAGTTCCATCAAGTACAGACAAAAAATTTATGAAAGTTAATCCAGTGGTGTGGATAATCTATTCAGTGTCAGCTGAGGAATTTAGATCATATGTGCTTGATAATGAAGTTCAGGAAATATTAACAGAGTTCCTATGAACGCAATCTGAATGTTGCATTTTTGCCATTGGCAATTTTGATGACAGATTTGTCGGGATTAATAATTTTGCCTATAACATTGACAGGAGATGCAGGCTCTATCTTGTTTGTCTGGCTAATAGGAGTCGGACCAAAAAATAAGCAAATTGCCTTTCCTGTAGGCCAATATGCGACATCGTTGACTTGTACGAACGATTTTGCATTTTCTTCAACCTCATCTATCGGGGATTCATTTGTGTAAATCTCCTCACCCCAAACATTTAGGAGAAGGGAGAAGGGTAATGCGTCAATAAATTTTTTAATAGTTTCAGGCGACTGATTATCACTTAATTCAATAGAGACAGGCGCATGGTTGGGTATGCTAACGTCTATTACATGGCCCATGAATCAAATTAACTCAAATTCTAATAAGAGTTATTATTTTATAATGTAATTAAACAAGATACTGCCGATATTGAATTAAACTTTCTGCAAATTAAATTTTAATACAAGAAACAAAGTACCATAACAATGGATTTCGACAAGCTAAATTCTGATGTGATGAACATTGATCCAGACATTCGTTATGCAGCAATTCAGAATGATGTTGGTGAGAAAATTTGTGATGGATTTAGGTCCAACATAGAGCCAATATTAGACGAGGCGGAGATCAAGATGATGCATCACTATGCAAGTCAGAGATGGCAGACACGGAAAAATATCGAACACAAAATTGGCAAAACAAAATACGCCATGGCAGAATACGACAAGTTAAAAAGAATGACGTTTCCGATAGACAAAAACCACCTACTAATGATAACTGCTGAAATCAAAGCAGATCATGTAAAAATCATCAACAAAGTCCTCAGCACAATCAACGATAATAAAAATAATTAATCAAAACAAACTGCTTGGTTTATTCCAGAATCATAGAATAAGTGAACACAAGAGAGTAGAGTCTTGTTTTAGATTAAATATCCCTTTAGTGGACTATGAATATGGAAATTCACGTCTACGACACCTATGTTAAAGCAGCAGATGGTCATACCATGCACTTTGACGTAATCACGGGTGAAAAAGATCACGATAAGGCCATTACATATGGTAAGGAATGGCTGAAATCAATTGGCGAAGACAATGCAGTAATGACTCAGAACGAATGTCAATTTTGTCATTCTCAAGGTGCACCAGAACCAGTTGAAAGAGAGATTAAGGAAAAAGGCTATTTTATCCAAAAGATGGAAGGCTGTCCTTAAACATTTTTTTTACTTTTTCAAAGTACACTAGATTTTTTTATTAGCCAATATGTTTTAGGGTATGGCAGAGCACAAATATTCAAAATGGACCGTCGAAGGGGATAAAAAAACAAAATGGATTTGTGGTTGTTTTCAAACAGCAGACGATTTTTTCAAATTTTGTGACAAGCACAACGAGACTCTAAAAAAAGCAATCCAAGCACAAATTGATGAATTAGACTTGACATTGGTTTTAGAAAAAAAAGATTAGATTGCAATAATAGCAACAAAAGCAGATACAAAAACTATTGCTATTGTGTTTAGTAACTTGATCACAGTGTTTAGTGCTGGGCCTGCAGTGTCTTTGTAAGGATCACCTATTATATCGCCCACAACTGCAACTTTATGTTCTTCCGAACCTTTCTGACCCTTCATTTCAACCAATTTCTTTGCATTGTCCCAAGCTCCCCCAGTGTTTGCAAGGTGATATGCTAGGAAAATGCCAGTTACAACCGAGCCCATCAGTAGCCCAGCAACAGATGTCGGCCCCAAGAGAACACCAAGAATTATGGGGGCGATGATTGCAATAATAGCAGATTTCCAGAGCTCCTTAATTGACGCCACTGTTGCAATATCAACACATTTTGCATAATCTGGTTTGGACTTTCCTGTAAGAATTTCAGGATCTGCTTTGAACTGTCGTCTTACCTCATCAACCATCTTTCCTGCAGCCCTTGAAACGCCGTTAATTAATTGTCCAGCGATGATAAATGGAATCAATCCACCCACAAGCAATCCAATCACCACAGCAGGGTTTGTGAGGCTATAATTCAATGTCAAAATTCCTTCAAACACGTGTGCTGCCTCAAATTGAAATGCCTGAATCATGGCAAGAGCAGCCAACGCAGCACTTGCAATTGCAAATCCCTTTGTAACAGCCTTTGTGGTATTACCTACAGCATCAATCTCATCGGTTACTTTACGGTTTTCCTCACCCATACCAGTCATTTCAACGATTCCTCCTGCATTGTCTGCGATTGGGCCAAATGCATCTATGCTTAAAACAATCCCAGCTAGACTAAGCATTGCCATTGCAGTTAAGGAGGTTCCAAATATCCCATACAATATAGGATCAGCACCCTCAGGTGCAGCAGCAGATGAGATACTATAAGATAGAACTATTGCAACAACCAGTGCCATCATGAATGGGCCAGTAGACTGTAGTCCTTTGATTATACCCATCAATGTCAGTGAGGCATATCCCCATTTGGCAGAATCAGCAATTTCGTTAACAGGTTTAAATTTGTAGTTGGTGTACCTGTCTGTGATTTTTTGTATCACTGGCACCAGTATAACGCCAATGACAGTTGCGCCAAAAAGTGCAAATGATGCATCAGAAGTAACAAATTGCATAGTAAAGACAAAATTTAGTCCAATGGCTATTGCGGCAGATACATAGAATGAGCGGTTAAGTGGTTTCATGACATCTGTGATGTTCTTAGATCCAACTATCACTACGCCGATTATCGAGGCAATCATCCCAGATGCACCAACAAGTATAGGAAACAAGAATAAATCAGGAGCGCCTATTAGTGCTGCAATCAACAATGCCGCAAGAATTGTAACAATGTAAGATTCGTAGATGTCAGAACCCATTCCAGCTGCATCACCAACGTTATCCCCCACATTGTCTGCTATAGTAGCGGGGTTTCGTGGATCGTCTTCAGGGATGTTTGCTTCAACCTTTCCCACCAGATCAGCACCCATGTCTGCAGCTTTGGTAAATATTCCACCCCCTATTCTTATGAATAGGGCAATGAGACTTGCACCTATTCCTACTCCAGCAATTGTGATAGGATCAGGATAAATCAAATACAAACCAGTTATCGCCAAAAGTGCCATTGCTGGAACTGCAAGGCCCACAGTTGCACCTCCTCTAAATGCCATAACAAAGGTTTTACCAAGACCACTGCCACTCAGGTTAGCAGCACGAACTGCAGCTTTTACGGTGATCTTTAAGGATATCAAACCTGCAACAGCTGAAAGCGTAGCTCCTACTGCAAATGCAATTCCATTTGATGGCTGAAGAAAAGCACCTATAATCACCGAGAGTGCGATTGCCACGGGAACAATTATTTTCATTTCTCTTTTTAGAAAAGCTGCAGCTCCCACTTTTACGGCGTTAGATATTTCCATCATTTGTTCTGTTCCAGACGGTTGTTTAGAAATCCAAACAACAAGAGCACCTGCAATTAGAAAAGATGCAACTCCTGCACCAATTGGCAAGATTTGATATATTTCCACAGTATATTCAGGTGACTAATTCTTATAAAGATAAATCAAGTGGAATGAACTTTTTTTCTTGTGCGGTAGGGTGAAAAGGATTTTCCTTTGAGTCCTTGCCTAACTAATTTGTTGAATCTTTTACCATGTGCAAGATAAGGGAATCTCATATGAATTAGTTCATGGACAATTGTATTTTCAAGTGTCTTTTCATCTGGAATTTTTCTAACATTGATAAATATCATATTGTGTTGGATGTAGGATACTCCATAATACTTGTAGGCAGAGGTGCGTCTGCCTTCGGTTGTTTCTTTGGGTGCATCCAGAACCTCTTTTGTAGTTAAGAGGGTCAAAGGTTCGGGAATTGAAAATCGACTAGAATAAACACCTATTTTTTCTAAAATTTTTAATCGAAGATCAGGATCAAGATTCACAGTTAAACATCATGCAGTCCACGTTTATTCTGTAATGTCAACAGTTATGGAAAATTTTGTTTATTTTGATTCCATGTGGTTAAGATAGGGGTCAGGGGTTTTAGTAGTGTAATCACAAGTCATACAGCCACCGTCTCATCATACCCCCATTATTCCATAGAGTCAAGTAGATTTTGTGCTTTATTTTTAATTTCAGGAGTTATCAGAGTAACTACTAATCCTTGGTTTGGTTGACCATACATCACAACCGAGTTTTCAGGGGCATAAATACAAACTGGTATAACTAAAAGATCTTCTTCTCCGGTTACTGTTATTCGGATTGGAGGCTTTGAAGAGAAGGATCTTCTTATCAGGTCGATGCTTTCCAGTGTAATCTCAGCAGGAGGATTATTGCAACTTAATTCGGTCAAAACCTTTGAGTCAGGAGGTTTTCGCTTTACTCTTTTTTCCTGACCATCAATTATTTGTAAAAATGGAAAAAAACCAAATTTTATCATTTTTTCAGTGGTTCTATCACCTACTGTGATTAACAAAGATTCTTCATCGACATAATTTGAGATATTTTGTTTTGTTACATCGTCATCGAGTATTAAAACCCCCAAAGGAATTTTCAATTGTTCTCTAAGGTGCAGAGGTAGTTTCACAAGAATCAGAACTAAGTACTTGCTTCTGGAGCGGACTCGGGATTTTCTTCTGAAGCCATCTCTTCTTGCAATTTTGCTGCAAGAATGCTACACTGCGCTGCAATATTTTTTGCACTTATCTTGAATGCTTGTGCGCTTGGCGAGTCAGGGTTTGAAATCATTATTGGTTTTCCTAAGTCAGAACCAGACATTATTCCAGAATTTAATGGAATTTCACCCAGAAATGGGATATGGAACTGCTCAGATATTTTCTTAGCCCCACCATCACCGAAAATGTAATGCTTATCACTACAATTGGGACAAATAAAGTGACTCATGTTTTCAACTACCCCAATGATTGGGACGTTTAACTTTTCAAACATCCCTATGGCTTTAACTGCAACATTACTTGCTACATCTTGTGGTGTGGTTACAACAAGAATTCCAGTTATAGGAATTGTTTGCGCCAAGGTTAACGGAATGTCACCAGTTCCAGGCGGAAGATCAACAATCAAGTAGTCAAGATCAGACCAATTGGTATCTACAAGAAACTGCTTCAATATGCCAGATATTATTGGACCCCTATAGATTGCCGCTTGATGCGCCTGCTCAGCAAAAAAGCCAAACGATACAACTTTCAGACCATTAGATTCAGCTGGTTGTAATTTGTTGTCTTCAACCTCCATGTAACCATCTTTCATTCCAAGCATTAGAGGAATACTAGGACCATAGATGTCTGCATCCAACAGACCTACTTTAGCTCCAGTTTGTGACAATGCCAAAGCCAAGTTCAATGAAACGGTTGACTTTCCCACACCACCTTTGCCACTTGCCACACCAATGATGTTTTTAACAGTGGCCATACTTGTGTCAGCATCTAAAGAACGGCCTTCCATCACTTTGGCAGTTACATTCATATCAAAATTCTTGAGACCGTCAATCTCACCTATTACCTTTCTAACATCATCTTCAATCTCTACATTGAATGGACATGCAGGGGTGGTGAGTTCAAGGGTGAATTTCAGGTTGCCCTCATTTAGTTCAAGGTCCTTAATCATTCCCATTGAAACAATATCTTTTTTTAAATCAGGATCAATAACAGTGCTTAATTTTTCCAAAACTTGATCGATTCCAACCATTGCGTCAAAAAGGCCTTTTACATTATTTAAACATA
>JAGQHF010000092.1 GCA_020431985.1 Nitrosarchaeum sp.
TGATAAGAATAGTTCTTGCCATTCTTGTAATTGTATTTAGCATTAAAATTAGAATTGATTTTAGATCTAACATATTTTTACAGATCAAAATTTTGGTTTGTGAGTTAAATCCACCGAGTTTAGCTTAACAAGATAGATTTTGTACAGATTTCAATTCAAAAATCATATTCGGATTTAGTATTGAAATGTTGCTTGTCTGACTTTGCATCTATAGCATTTCGCAGTGCGCGAATGTGTTCAGGGTTTGTCCCGCAACAGCCGCCGATGATCCTGATTTTCGAATAGTTATCCAAAAACTCGCCTAGGGACTTTGCCATCGCATCAGGCGTCATCTTATATATGGCCTGCCCTCCCTCATTTTCTGGCATGCCAGCATTTGGCACAACCAGTATGTTGTGATCCTTTTGTTCATCTAGCCATCTAACGCTTGGTGTCATCTCGATTGGCCCAGTGGAGCAGTTCAGCCCAAACACATCGATTCCCATATCAGAGACGGTGGTGTATGCTGCCTGGATGCTTGTGCCCAGAAGCATCTTTCCGTACTGGTCTAGTGTAACATTGCTGATTATTGGAATCTTTTTTCCAGTCTTTTCCATCGCAGTATGGCATGCATCTATTGCAAGCTTTACCTCCAGTATGTCTTGGCTTGTCTCAATCAGCAGAGCATCTGCACCGCCAAGAATCAGTCCCTCTGCCTGCAGTTCAAACGCTTCTCTTATCTCGCCTAGCGGTTTTTGCCCCAAGTCGGGATCGTTTGAGCTTGGCAAGAATCCGGTAGGCCCCATAGAACCAATAACATAACATGGTCTTGCATACTCTGAACAGACCTCAGCTGCAAGCTGTGCGATTTTTTTGTTAAAGTCTACTGTCTGATTTCCAAACCCATACTCGTCAAGCTTTATCTTGTTGGAGCCAAACGAGTTGGTTTCGATGCAATCGGCACCTGCATCAAGATACTTTTTGTGAATTTGTCTTATCCATTCCGGATGAGTTAGAATCAGACCGTCGTTGAAACCATCTTTGTTGTCTGGAAAGTCTTCAGGTTTCGGATTGTACTTCTGTATTTCGGTTCCCATGGCACCATCAAAAAGTAAGACCCTGTTTTTTAGCGCATCAAGAAACGGTTCCTTTTCCAATGTTTTACAAGGTATCATCTGACAGTTTAACTCTTTGCAGGTTTGGTACGAGTATGTTGAAATTAGGTAAACTGGAATTTTATGTACATTTATGCAAAATATTCAATTAAATAATTTGGTCCGCAGTGCCACATTTTTTCAACATGCAGGAATTTCAATTGTTTTTGTTTTCATGCCGATCATTGCGAAGAATGTGACAGATTCTGTGTTTGAAATTGGGTTGATTGTTGCATCATTTAGTTTTGCACAGATATTATCTGAAATGTATTTTGGTCGACATTCAGACAAAAAGGGAACAAGACTCAAGTTCATACGAATAGGATTTGTGGGTTGTGCCATCACTTTTGGCTTGCACTATTTTGCTAGTGATATTGGCTTGCTGTTTCTGGTGAGAATTGCGGCAGGTATAGCTAGTGGTATAATGATTCCAGCAATGATTGCTTATGCATATGAAGCAAATCTGGAGAAAAAACGGGCTGCAACAGTAGTGTCATTTCACGCGTTAGGATGGCTTGCAGGCATTGCGGCAGCAGGCATTGCAAATGATCTAAAGATAATTTTTGTAATCAGTGCAGCGTCATTTGTAATCGGATTGCTGTTTACACTAAAGATGCCAAACCCGCCGCAGGAAAAGGAGATAGAACCAGGAACAACAAAGAAGGTCATCTCAAAAAACAAATTTTTGTTTCTTTCTTTGCTGTTAAGACATATAGGTGCATCATCTGTATGGACCATTTTTCCAATAATGCTCATGGACAAGCTTGGTGCAGAACTGTATCAGGTTTCAATTGTGTATGTTGCAAACACGCTTACTGCATTTGTGTTGATGAACCTGATGGCTAACAAGATCAGGATGTCAAACGTATCAAAGTTCAAGATTGGAATCGGGTGCACGACCTTTGTGTTTGTAGGACTGGCAATAATCACTGACTGGTGGATGGCGATGCCCTTTATGTCTCTGGTTGGGGGCACATGGGCATTTTTGTTCATAGGTGGAAACTTTCACTTGATGGAAAACAATCCAAGGTCCACGTCTACTGGAATTTTCAGCTCCACCATATCAATTGCGACGGTTGTGGGCCCCGTAATTGCAGGAATCATTGCGTTTGCATTTGACTACACTTCAGTCATGTACTTTGCAATCGCAATAATTATTGTAGCGTTTGTCGTGTCAATGAAGATAAGAGCAGAAAGTAACATGTTTGAGTTAAAGAATAATTAGCTGCAAGTAATTATTTTGGTTTTTAATTACAAGGGTTTGAAAAAGTTAGAAGCAGCTAATTAGGTTCTTCTAATTTTCAAACTATTTTTAAACTATGCAAAGATAGTACATTCAATGGAAAACAATTCATGCAAAATTTGTAACTCACATCTAGAGATAGAAAATAGATGCAAGTTCTGCAACGAGCCGACAAGACGCTTCTGCCATACATGTGGTGTAATGGCAGAAAAGATAGCACATCCTGCATGCATGATAATTGATGTCAATGCAATGCTGCTTGAAGCTCAGGTGCAGAAAAACTAATTTTTTATTTTCATCATCATGTAATAAATTGCATAACAGCCTATCTTAGTCCCCATCTTGACATGACTTTATCCTCAAGTCTCTTGAAAATAACACCATCAATCACAACACCGATTATCATGATTACAAGCATTATTGCAATTACCTGAGACACGTCAGTTAGCTGGCGACCTACATTTAGTAGATATCCTAGTCCCAAGTATGAGAATAACAGTTCAGCTCCAATTACGCCTCTCCATGCAAACGCCCAGCCCTGTTTGAACCCAGAAATCATGTATGGAAATGCAGCGGGGATAAGCACACTAGTTACGAGTTTAGTACCACTAGCTCCCATGTTTCTTGCTGCCTCTATAAAATGAGGATTGATGTTCTTGACACCAGTGTAAGTGTTGATGGTTACGGCAAATATGGCACCTATTGCGGTAACAAAGATTATTCCAGCATCGTTGAAACCATACCACAGTATGCCGAGTGGAACCCATGCAACAGATGGAATTGACTGCAACCCCAAAACCAACGAGCCAATAGTTTGATTGACAATTTCAACTCGTGCCATAAAGATCCCAAGCACTATACCTCCCCCTATGGCAATAGCAAGACCGGCTAGCAACCTCATCATGCTGGTACCAATTCCATAGAACAGACTTCCATCAGATGCAGTGTAAACCAAGTCCTCACCCACTTCATAAGGAGAGGGAAAAATATTGCTAGGCCAAACATTAGATATTGATATTATCTGCCATACAACAACAATGACAATGTAGAAACCAATTTTTTTTGCTAAAATGTTTTTTTTCATAGTTTCACCTTAGCTCTTTTTTACCTCAGGTCGTAGTTCTGAAAGGATTTCTTGTTGCAATGGTAAGAGACTTTCATCCTCTGCAAGTCTTGGTCGTTTATAGTCAACTGGTATGAGTTTCTTTATTGTTGATGGCCGATTACTAAATACTGCCACTTTAGTTCCAAGTACTGCAGCTTCTGCAACATTGTGAGTCACGAATAAAATAGTTTTTTTGGTTTTTTCCCAGATTAATTGCATTTCAACTAGAAGCAGATCTCGGGTTTGGGCATCAAGAGCTGCAAACGGTTCATCCATCAAAAGTACATCTGGATCCATCACGAGAGCTCTTGCTATTGCTACCCTCTGTTTCATCCCAGTAGACAGCTGATATGTGTATGAATCCGCAAATTTTGTTAGTTGCATCATGTCTAGATATCTCTTAGATATTTGAGCACGTTCCTGTGCAGGAATGCCAGCCATTTTTAAACCAAATTCCACATTATCCTGAACCTTTAACCATGGAA
>JAGQHF010000093.1 GCA_020431985.1 Nitrosarchaeum sp.
CTGAACCAGATGCGGGGTTTGCCTCTGCTGCCTCAATTCTTCTTCGTTGAATTTCAAGTGCCTCTTCTAAGGTATAAGCTCCGGTTTGTCCTTGGTCACCTACATTTCCCATGTACTGTGCAAACGCAACTACGTTTTCTGCATAGTAACCCATGGTAAATACAGCGACTAGAGATGCTGCTAAGAGTATTGTCTTATTCATACCGTTTACCTGTTCGTTCTGATGCCAGTGTACTTATTTAACCTTTGTCGTAATGCCCAAATCCTGAAAAAATGTACGAGATCCGATAAGTAACGTTTAATTTTGTTCCAAAGTGGGCTAGTGTATGGGGCGATTACACAGTCACAGACATGGAAAATCACATTCAATTAGACCTGCAACTTTACGTGCACCTTCTTGGATTACGCAAACTCCTAGCGACATTGAAGCATTGGTGGTAAAATATTCCAAAGACGGTCTCACACCAAGCCAGATTGGAAACAAGCTCAGAGACCAGCACTCAATTCCACTAGTTAAGCCAATAATCAAAAAGACAATCGATGAAATTCTAAAGGAGAACGAACTTCAGTCTGAAATGCCCGAAGATCTGGAGAACATCGTGAAAAAAGCAGTTGGTCTTCAAAAACATCTCAAAGCAAACAAGGGAGATAGAAGAAATGTCAGATCACTTGAGCTAATTGAGGCCAAGGTCCACAGATTATCAGTATATTATAAGAAGATAAAGAGAATTCCTCAAAACTGGAAATATAAATCCGTAGTCGCTCAATTAGAGTAATGGCAGAGAGCCTAAAGGATTCACTTTCATTTTTCAAGGATAAGGTAAATGACTGCATAAAATCCAAAAAATCAATTTCAGTTACTACTCATATTGATTGTGACGGTTTAACATCAGGAAGCATCATTGCCAAAGCCCTTATCAGAGCAGGAGCTAGATGTACGGTTAGAACATCAAAGGAATTTAGCAAAACAGTGATTGATTCAATAAAAAACAACAAGCGAGACTTTCACATAATTACTGACTTGGCAGGGGGATTTGCAAAAGAACTTGATGAATCGCTAGGAGAAAACTGGATCGTTCTTGACCATCACCAGATTCCCGATGATGAACATGACAACCAGAGAGTTCTAAATGCCTGGAAGTACGGGATGGATGGAGGTACTGAGATTTGTGCTGGTGGTATGGCTTATCTTGCATCCCAAGCGTTAGATGAGAGAAATTCAGATCTATCCTCTATTGCGGTTGTTTCTGCTCTTGGAGACAGACAAGATCAAGGTGAGAGAAAATCATTTACTGGAAAGAATTTTGAAATTGCAAACATAGCAAAAGAGGTAGGGCTTGTAAATATTGATTTGGACCTTCTTTTAGTTGGAAGAGAGACGAGGCCGCTACCTGATGCGCTGGCTTTTACCTCACAGCCATTCATTGAGGGCCTTACATGGAATAGAGACGCATGTTTGTCACTTTTGAATTCATCAGGTGTAAAGCTAAAAGATGAAGGGAGATGGAGAGTTCCAGCAGAATTAAACGAGGACGAAAAAAAACTTGTCATTGAATCAATTACAAGATTCACATCAGGAAAAAATGCAACAGAGATAATGTCAGAATTGATTGGATATATCTACACATTTCCACATGAGGATAAGAGAAGTTTCTTGCGTGATGGGAGGGAATTTTCAACCATGTTAAACTCATGCGGAAGAATCAACAAATCAGGAGTCGGGATTGCTGTATGCATGGGAGACAGAAACAGAATTCTCCACGAAGGTGAGAGTATCCTAATCGACTACAGGAAGATGATAAGGGAATACATGAACATAATCTCAAATGAACGATGGCGGATCTCAGAAAGCAAAACATGTGTTATGGTAAACGGTGAAGGAATAGTTCCCGAAACTATGACTGGCACCATCTCATCGCTAATTGCAGGATCTCCAAAAAATGCCGGGAAAATTGTAATTTTGAGAACGCATGGTGAGGAAAATACAATAAAGTTTTCATCACGCAAGTCGTTTGCATGCACCTCAAGTGTAAATCTAAGTGATCTTATGAGAAAGGGAGCCGAAAAGTTCAACGGGATAGGTGGAGGACATGATGCCGCTGCTGGAGCAAAGATAACCAAAGATAGATTAGATGAATTTCTAAATTATTTAGATGAAAATGTCGTTAACGTGCAAAGTCAAGATAGTTCTCAATAATCTTTCTGAAGAGAAGATAGATGCTGTAAAACGGGCAATAGAGCCAGACAATGTAAACTTTCCAGATGGCCTCAGCTTGAGTGTTGAAAAAATTGATAATAAACTAGTATTTAGCTTTGAGGATATGAAAGAAGTGAAAAGATTGATTGGTACAATTGATGAAGTATTAGGACATGTACAAGTGGCACTAAAGGTGATTGAGTAATGTTAGATCCAAAAATAATCAAAGAAGATTCACAGAGAGTTAGGGAAATGCTCAGGGCAAGATCATTAGAATTTGATCTTGATGGATTAATTGAATCAGACAAGAAGAGAAGAGATCTCATCATAAAAACTGATGAGCTGAGAAAGGAGAAGAACAATATTGCATCAGAGATTGCACAAAAAAAGAAGGAGAAAATGGATATATCAATAATCTTGGATAAGATGAAAAGTATCTCAAAAGAGCTTGCAGAACTAGAGTATTTGCAAGAAGAGACAAGAAAAAAATACGACAGGCTTTCTTTGACTGTACCAAACTTGATTCATGATTCTGTTCCTATCGGAGTAGATGATACTGCAAATAAGGAAATAAGAAAGTGGGGAAAAGTGCCAGAGTTTAATTTTAAAATAAATGATCATATTGACATATCTGAAAATCTCGATTTGGTAGATCTTGAGAGGGCAGCCAAGGTTTCAGGAGCCAGGTTTTATTATCTAAAAAATGACTTGGTTCGTCTCAATCAATCACTGATTCACTATGCCCTAGATTTTCTTTCGGAAAAAAACTACTCTCTAGTTCAACCCCCATACATGATAAACAGAAAGTCGATGGAAGGTGCCATCATAGCAGAGGATTTTGAAGA